>ONEP01000080.1 GCA_900316875.1 Candidatus Ruminimicrobium bovinum | reverse complement strand
TTATTATTTATACCATATTCATAGTTTAATGCTTCAAAGAATTTGTTATTTTCTGTTCTTGACATTAATTCTATATACCTTTTTCTAAAAATATCCTGTTTTACATTATAAAAGACTTCTACCCAATTATCTATTGGATTAAGTTCTAAACATTTTTTATCTGAAACTTCAGATATTTTGTAAATTTTTTCTCCTTGTTCTAATATATTTTGAACATTTAATAATTCTTTCTTATATTGATAAGGGACTTTATGCATTTTTTATTAAATAATAATTCTTTTTTTTATTTAATAATTTCAAAAAAAAAAATAACATTGGTATACTAAATTATAAATAAAGTCTAATTATTATAAAATTTAAAAGGAATTTAAAGGAATTTAAAAGGAATTCATTTTTTATATACAATCATCAAATTTTTTTTACATTCATCAGACATTTCGATAACATCTGATATATTTTCCTTTTCTTGCAGTTTTTCTTCTCTATATAATTTTTTAAATATATTCATTAAATCCAATTTTTCTGTTATTATTTTCATTCCTTCATCTAATAATACATTTTGCATATTTTTCCTTTTTCTAACACATAAAAAGCAGAAATATGTACAAAATTTGTTATTTTTAATTTTAGTAATTAAAGTCTGATTATCTTTATTCATTTCGCTTCCTCTTTGAGTATCCATATTTTGATTGTCTTTTTTTTTATCTTTATCTTCTAAACTATTACAATTATTTATTGCAATAGTATTATATTCTTTACCATTAAATTGCATACTATCTTTTTCTTTCTTTTGAATATTATTGTTCTCATATTTTTCTTTTTTAGATTTTATTTTTATTTTCTTTTTTCTTTTCTTCTTTGGTTTTTTAAGTAGTATGTTCTCATTTGATAATTGTGTTTTACTTAAGCATTCTTCATTTAATTTATTTTTTGGTTGAATAGCCGCATCTTCACTATTTCTAAATGTATTTTTATTGGTAATTTTATTTAAATTCTGAATCGGGACATATATTTTAGGTGAATTATCTAAATTTTTAAAGTTGGTTTGCTTTTTCTTTTCTTTTATTATTAAGACTTTTTTCCTTAAATCGAAAGAGAATAAATGATTGACTAAAGATGTTTCATATAAAGTTTCATTTAAAAAAGAGGAAACTATTCGAAAAAGTGAGAAAAAAACTTCCATGAGACCACCTACATCCCCCAAAACTTCTATTAATTTTGGATATGTTCTTTTTTGGGTTAATTCCTGCTCAGATAATGCTATTGTTATATCACAAATAGAATCTCCGCTTACAAAAATGTCGTTTTTTAAACGACTTAAAATAACTGAATTATCATATTTTATATATTTTTCTTTTTTAATTTGAGATAATCCTTCAAAGCCTAAAATATCTTCATCTGTTTCTATATTTATGATTTGGAAAAATGAATGAACATCTTGAAATAATGAACTACCAACATTAGCAGATACTTCTTTTCCTCTAAGAGTTACGGGGGAATTATATAATTGTGGTGTTAAATCAACATCTTCCATTTTAAATGTTACAAAAGTTTGGGTTAAATATTGTTGAACTATTGACAAGGGTTTGCAATCAGTGTGATTATCAACTCCGTTAATACAAGGAAAAAAACGAACTAAAAAATATGAATAAACATCATATGTTAAATGTCCTTGTAGCATTTGGTCTAAAACAGGAACACAATGTAATTGATCTACAGCTTTATCTTTAAAAATTTCTCTATATTCTTCACCAAATTTATCTAATTGACAAGTTTCTGTTTCCAAAGGTATTGTTTCCCAATTCCAAGTAGGACCATTTTTTACTCCCCTTCTATAAAATGCTTTAACATAATAAATGCTATCATCTACAAATGTTTGTAAACTATGAGGGTTTCCTAAAGCAAAACCTCCATAGAATTTATCTTTGGAAAGTTTTATATTTGGAGGTTCACCAGTAAAAGCATTTGTTTCATAAAATGTTACATCAACCTTTTGCCACATTCTAATGACTTTATAAATAAAAAAACTTATATACATTCCAACGTAAAGTATAGTAAAAATTATTCCTGCACAAGAGGTTCTTTTTGATTTTCCCTTATAATATAATTCAGCATCTTTTCCAAATAAGTCTATATCACTTATAAATTTGCAATTGATATTGCAAGTTTGTCTCATTTTATATA
>ONEP01000048.1 GCA_900316875.1 Candidatus Ruminimicrobium bovinum | reverse complement strand
TTTTCAATAAAATGTGACGATTATTCAAAATTAAAAAACAAAATAGATACTTTGAACAATTCTTTAAATAAAAAAGACATATATATAAAAATTCTAAGAACATTTATTTGTTCCGATTCAAACTATTTAATTTTTGCTTACAGAAAAACAAGATTATCAAACAGAATAAACGAAAAACTTATAAAAGAGTTTCTTTCACAATACGGATATTCAAATTGTAAAGAATTAAACGATTATTTATATGTTTTGACAAACAAATTAATTTGTTCAAAAAAATTTCCTCACGAAATAGGGATATTTTTAGGTTATCCGTTAAATGATGTTAAAGCATTTATAAAAGAAAAAGGCAAAAATTTTGCAGCTTGCGGAGTGTGGAAGGTTTATTACAACAAAATTCATTGTGAAAAAGTTTTTTCAATATATAAAAAATGCAAAGAAATATATACAGAACTTTATAAAAACGGAAACAGTATAGAAAAACTTGCATTAGCTTCTTAAAAAAACTATGACATATTTTAAAAAATTTATATTATTAACCATATTAATATTCTTTTCTTTAAACATATTAATACCGCAAAATTTAACGGCTATGGAAATAGCACAAAATTTTGCATTAATATTTACTCAAAAAAATATTACCAATCAAATTGTTACAATTAATTCAAATTCTTTATCTGCCGGATTAATAGATTCCGATATCGTAATGTTCCTTACAGAATATTCAAAAGCATTAAGAGAAAATAATCCCGAACTTTCGGATAAACAGATAGAACAAATTATTACAACTTACCTTGAAGTATGGAAGAAAAACCATACAACAGGACAAAATACAATAAACATAAAAGAAATTGTTTTAAAAAGTAAAAAATTCAGTATAAAAGGATTATTTTACAAAATAAGAGATTTTATAAAATTAAAAATTCAACAAGCACAGGATAAAGCCAACAGTAAAGAAAAATTTCAAAAAAACATGGAATCAAATATAAAATTTTTCCCGTTCATACAATTTATGTTGGGTTTTGAATTGGCAGAATCATTCGCTATGATATATATTATAGATTCCGGTTATACGACCGCCTTTCTTACGGCTTTAATGGCATCTTTAGGAATAATATCGTTTACTTCTTCGGCAGTAACGGGTTTTATAACATCCAAAGTATCTAAAAGAACAGTTGTTCTTACCTCTCTTATAGTTCATACTTTGGGAAGTATATCTTTAGCATTGGTTCCGTATTCGGTTATATTTGTTGTTCTTTCTCAAATATTACCTACAATAGGGGTTGCCGGACTTGCCGTAAGTTTAGGACCTTTTTTCTATGCTTCAATGGAAGCCCTCGGTAAAGACAGAAAAACAATAAAAGAAAAATATAGTGCAAACGATTCTTTTTTCTCAATAGTTATGGCTTTTTCTTCATTGATAGGCGGAGCTTTGGTTGTTGTTTTTGCAAGTTTGGGAACAGGTGCCGAATTTATCGGGCAACATATAGTTGTTATGTTGGCTGCCGCAATAGACATATTTGTAACAATAGGTGCAGTTTTTAAAACACATAAAGAAGTTGTAGAAAAAACAAATGAAAACAATGACAAAGAAAAAGTTTTAAAGAAAAACAAAAAAAGAGAAAATCTTTTGAAAACCGTAAAATCTTATGTAAAAAAGATTTTTACTCCCATGAAAAAAGTTGTAAACGACAAACAAACATTTTCATTTGTTATTACAAACCTGCTTGTAAACAGTGTTTTCTTTGCAATAACGACATTATTGTTACAACCAATAATAAGTATATTAATACCAAACAATCAAATGTTGGAATTGTATCTTGCAATAATTTATTTTGCCGCAAACGGTTTGCAATCGGTTTCAAAGAAATTTGCACTGAAAATAAACCCCATACTTCAAAAACCTGTTACAAGAACGGTTTTCTTTATAGGTATGGCAATTCTTTCCGTAAATTTTTTAATAACTTCAAATCCGTTATTTTTAATAACATTATTTATTTCAATTAATTTCTTTTACGGAGTATCTTCGGTATCCGAAATTATGGACATTCATGATATTTTATCCCATAATGCAAGACCGCAATGGCTTGCTTTAAAAGCAATACTGGGAATAATTATTGCAACTATAGTTCAGTCCGTATCCGCCGCAATGTTGACGGCAAATATAACGGAAACCATGGTCGTCGGGATTATAGCGATTATCGTTACGGGAGCAGCAACTTTTATTTCGCTTGTTGCAATGGAAGGCAAAACAAACAAATTAAATGTTAAAAATATTTTAACAAGAACACTTTCATTGTCTGCTTTTTCGTCTGTCATTCCTTTTATAAACAATAACTCTCAAAAAGATTTAAACAACATTCATAACAGTATTGACTTTAAAGAAACAAAAAAACTTCTTGCTTGTGCTTAATATGATTAAATTAAATTCTCTTATAATTACATTTTTTTTTATTTTATCATTTATAAATTCAGCTTATTGCGATACGGAAAAAAATTGTTATCAATTTATAAAAAATATTCCCTCTTCGTTCGGTAAAATTTTTGAAACAAACATTAAAAACAAAGAAAATCCAGACATAATAATAATAAATGATTTACATTCTCATGTCTTTGCACAAAAAAACATATATTCAATAATAAAATATATTAAATCCGAAATTAATATTGATAAAATATTTATTGAAGGAGCACCAAAAGGCAAAGTGAATTTTTCCGCAATTACGAATATAAAAGGAGATATAAGAATTTCTCTTTTAAATAAAATGCTAAATAAAGGGCTTGTCAGCGGAACCGAATATTTTTGTTATACAACAAATACGCAATTGTACGGCATAGAAGATTCCGTTCTGTATACGGAAACTTTAAAGTTAGCATATATACTTATGCGAAATGAAAATTATTTTTTTCCGAGAATTGAAAAAGCAAAAAAAGATTTAAATAAATTGAAGAAAAATTTTTATTCCAAAGATATGTTTGAGTTTGAACATTTATTTTTTAACAGAACAAATATAGAAACTAAAAAATATTATAAACAATTACTAAACATTATAAAAAAACATTCCGTGGATATAAACAAATATCCGGAAATTTATAATTTTATAAACATTATAAATTGCGATATAAAATTGGAACCTTACAAGAAAAATTTCTCAAAAGATTTTAATTTTCTTGTTCAAAAAATGAAAAACTATGCACCTTTTAATATGTATTCAAAATTTATTAACGATTGCAAACAAAACAACATAGAAGATAACCTTATATATTGTTATAAAATTACAAACAATTTTTTAAGCCAAAAAGAAAAAGATTATTATTCTTATATAAACATATTGATTCAAAAACAGAACTTTGAAAATATTTTTGATATAAGTAAATATTTAGATGAAGAAGAAATATTTTATAATGAAATTTTAAATAATTTGTTTAAAACGGAAGAGAAAAATATTTTTTTCCTTAGTCAAATGATTTTTTTGACTGAAAATTATACAAAATTGAATATAGATTTTTATAATTTTGATAAATTTATAACAAATAAAGATAAGTTTACGGAAAAATTAAACAAAACACATTACATAAAAAACAAAGAAGAAATAATTGATATTTTAAACAATAAAGAACTCTCTGCTTATTACGGAAACAATATTAAAAGAGATATCGTTTTTTTTAACAATGTTAAAGAATTAACAAAAGAAAAAACAACAAATATTTTAGTTGTAGGCGGTTTTCATAAAGGGCTATTGAATTTGTTTAATGATACCGGCAAAAAATATATTGTAATATTTCCAAACACAAACGGTAACGATAACAATATTTACAGGCAGCTAATTCTTGATATAGGAAATTATAATTTTATATCGAAGTGACAGTAAATTATTTAAAATTGATACTATAAGGTTACAGGTTATTGTTTGGCTTACAATATTATAAGTTATTTTGTAGTTTCTTTGTTTTGTAGTTCAACCCATAACCCCATAACCTTATCACCCTATAATCTGTTTAAATTCTTCCTTTAAATTCAAAACCTATTGCTTCAACTGCTGTCTTTATTTCCTCATCGGTGGGATTACCGTCAACATAAGCAATGCCTTCACTTAAATTTACGATAACATCTTTTACGGATTTCAAATTGCTTATTACTTTTGTTACGTTATTTTTACAATGGTTACAACTCATACCGTTAATTTTAAAAGCAATTTTATTTGTAGAATTATTTTCCATAATTTCCGCCTCTTCTCTATTTTTTTTAAACAATATTGAATTTACTAAAAGAGCAAATAATATAAAGGAACAAATAACTTTAAAACAGTAAAATCCGCCATTATGATTATGTGCGGTCATAGCAAACTTGGAAACATCAAACCAACTTGCAGGTAAAAAATTATCTATAAAAAGCCCGAAACATATTGCACCTATAATAAGTGTTATCAAATAAACAATAAATGTTTTTTTGCCTAATACTTTGCCTATAACCATCATTGAAGCAATGTTTGCCGCAGGACCTGCCATAAGTAAAACAAGTGCCGTTCCCGGACTCATCCCTTTCATCATTAATGCTATTGCTATAGGTATTGAACCGGTAGCACAAACATACATCGGAATTGCAACCACAAGTATTAATAACATTGTCAGTAAAGTATTACCTTTAAATATCGTAAAAAAATTATCGGGAACAAAATAAGCAATTAACCCCGCAATAACTAAACCGAACAAAAGCATTTTGCCTATATCTTCCATCATTTCAACATAACCGTATTGAAAAACTTTTTTTATTTTTTGATTAAAAGAAAGTTTTTGGTTATCTTTATTTTTTTGAACCGAAACTTTAACATTATTTTCCTTTAAAGTAAAAATATTCGTTACAAGCCCTGCAAAAATTGAAGTAAAAAATGCTGCTACCGGACGAATAATTGCAAAAGGAAGCCCCAACAGCGAATATGTTGCAATAATCGAATCCACACCTGTTTGAGGAGTTGCTATTAAAAAAGAAATTACCGAACCTTTTGAGGCACCTTCTTTATAAAGTGCCATTGCAGTCGGTATTACACCGCAGGAACATAAAGGTAAAGGAATACCGAACAAAGTTGCATATAACACGGATACCCAATTATTTTTTGACAAATATTTTGAAAACAATTGTTGCGGAACAAGAACATGCAAAATTCCTGCAAACAAAAAACCGAGCAGTAAATAAAAAGACATCTCGTTAAATATGGAAAAAATTATTTTTATAATTTCCATTTATATTTTTCATTCCTTCATATTTTTTTGAATGGCTTTTTTAAAAGAGGCCTCTTTATCAACTTTACCTATAAAAAATATAAGTTTGGCTAAAGTTTCATCACTTATTGTATGTTCCATCCTGCATGCATCTTTTAAAGCAATATCTTTATCAACGCCTAAAATTTCCGTAAAAAACCTTAATAATATATCTTCTTTACGTTGAATATCATCTGCAATTTTCTGCCCTTCTTTTGTAAGTTCAACATAACCGTATTTTTCGTGAACAATAAGTCCTTTATCGGCAAGAACATTTAATGCAATGTTTACACTTGAATTTTTTACATTTAATTTCTTACTTATGTCTTTTACCCTTGCAATTTTATTTTCCCGGACAAGCATACCTATTGTTTCAAGATAATTTTCCAAAGATTCGGTAAGTTTTTTATTCATATTTTCTCTCTTGCTTTTAGTTTAATCTGTTAAAGTTAGTTTAATATAACAATTTTATAATATTTTGTCAAACAACAAACTATTTGCAAAATAATTATTTTTTGTTAAAATATAGGGATAAATCGGGGTGTGGCGCAGGTGGCTAGCGCACTCCCTTGGGGTGGGAGAGGTCGCTGGTTCAAATCCAGTCGCCCCGATTTTATTATAACGACAGTTTATAGGGTGATAGGGTTATTGGGTTAGAGGCAAAAAAGTATTGAAGGCAAGTCGGGGTGTAGCGCAGTTGGCTAGCGCGCTCCCTTCGGGTGGGAGAGGTCGCTGGTTCAAATCCAGTCACCCCGATTTTGTTTATTATAACAACAGCTGAAAGTGGTATTCCAACCGGTTACATAAGTTCGGCAATTATCGGATTGGAAATAAAAAAAGATTTTTCCGTCAATGAAATTTTATTATTTTTTATTTGAAGTAAATTTTCTTTTAAATACTTATACAAAATTTCTTTTTTGTTATCAAAATATTTTAGATCAACACCTTCCGTCAATCTTAAACCTAACATAACCGTTTCTTTTTGATATAATATATCGTCAATATATTCTTCTTCAATAAAACATTTTTTACCTTCATTTATTTTTTGAATATAGTCTTGTAAATCAATTGTATTTTTCGTTCTATGTCTTTTATAATAAGAACAGGCACTTACACCCAAACCTATGTATTCTTTATTTTTCCAATATAAGCAATTATGTTTTGAAAATTTATTATCTTTTGCCCAATTTGAAATTTCATAATGAATAAAATTATTTTTATTTAAAACCGAACATGCCGTTTCATACATTTGTCGTTGTAAGTTTGTATCAACAATTTTATTCTGTTCATAAAAAACTGTATTTTCCTCTATTGTCAAAGGATATAATGAAATATGTTCGGGGTTTAATTCTATTATTTTCTTTAAAGTTTTTTTCCAATCAAGAATTGACTGTTTTTCAATCCCATACATTAAATCAATATTTATATTAGTAAAACCTGTTTTTCTTGCATTGTTATAAACTTCCAAAAACTTATTAAAATTATGCAATCTTCCTAATTCTTCAAGATATTTATCATAAATTGATTGCAAACCTAAACTTAATCTTGATACATTTAAATCAAATAAAAGGTTTAATTTTTCATCATTTGCGGATTCCGGATTTAATTCCACGGTAAATTCTTCAAGGTTAGAAATATCAAATATTTGTTTTATGGATTTTACTAAATAATTTAATTGTTTTACGGTTAAAATTGACGGAGTTCCGCCACCTATATAAATTGTTGATATTTTTTCATTAAGGTAAAAAGATGCCTCTTTTATTAAAGAGTCAATATACGAATCTGTAATTTTTCCTGTTTCCGCAAAAGAAATAAAATCACAATAAAAGCATTTCTTTTTACAAAAAGGTATATGGATATATAAACCTAACATTTATTGTTTTTTCTTTCCTCCGCCAAATCGTATTCTTTGTTCCAACATTATTTTATTTTCCGGTTCATAGTCGGAATTATTTGATTGCAGTCCGTAACTGCCTTTCAAAAAAAGCGAATTACTTAAACGAACCGACATTTCCAATGAATGTTTTAAATCTATTTCTTCCTGTACCTGATCAAATGTTACCGAATACCCTACCTGCAACAAACGATTCAAATTTTTTTCCGCGGAATATTTCATACCGTATAATAGGTCCGCCATTTTTGTAGGTTTATTTGGATCTACTTGCAAAGTATCCTGATTGACAAAACCTAAGCGAATATTGTCAACAATACCAGTTTTTTTTAAAATTGTGTTTGCCAAAGGCACAGCAACGTTCGAACCGAACATACGAACAATTTGTTGTTTTACCATAAAATCCGTATTTGTATCATTTCCGGTTGAACTTGTGGGGTCTGTTTTTGTAACTTTGTAAAGAACTTTATCCGAAGAAAGAGTAGGGTCATTTTTTGATACGAACCTTGTTTTTAAATCGTCAATACTTGACCTTGATACATAAACTTTTACAATATCGGGAACACTGTCCCCGGCGGTATAAACTTCGGTTTCTGCTTCACATGTTACAAAAATTTTATTATTAATAATTTCTATTTTAGAATCAATAATACTTAAATCGTTACCCATATAAAAAACTTTTCCGTCATTTGATTGTAAAATTCCGTTTGCAACTATATTATCAAGCGGACCTTTAAGATTTACCTGCCCGTTTAAATTTGCATCACTGAAACTGTTTTCAAACCTTGTATTGCTTGCAGTCTTTAAATTTATATCTATGTAACAATTTTCAAATAATTCATCAAAATCTATATCATCATCTTTTTTTATAAAATCAGGCGCGGGATAAGAAAACCTTGTATTTTCAAGTTCCACCCAACCGGTTATTTTAATATCATCATTTTTCCCTTTTATTTGAAAATCAAAAGAAGGAACACCTTTTGAATAATTGGTAAAAGTATCGGTTTTTTCTATTTTAAATATGCCCGATGTTACTATCGGCAATTCCTTTATAAATACAGGGATACCTTTTTTTGACGTAAAAACGGATAAATCATAAAAGTAAGGATTTATTCCTCTGAAACGAACGGAACCTTCAACGTTTAATTTCCCGGAACCCACATTTGCAACAAATTCTTCAATATTAACCAAACTGTCATCCCAAACAAGTTTTGTATTTAATTTTTTTATTTTATTTATATAATTTTTTGCCGTTATATTTGATGCGGTTAATAAAAGTTCACCGGTATTTTTAATATTTTTTCTTATTCCCATTAAAGTTCCTTTTAATCTTAAACTTCCGTTTTTAACCGTGATAGTATTGTTTGTAAGCTCTTTTATCATCGCCAATTTATCATCCGTTAATTCATATTTGACATTTACTGGACTTTCCATCATCTGCTTTTTTAATGATGAATCAATCCAAAAAGGAAAACTGCCTGTTATATCCGCTTTGTATTCACCTTTTTTACTTATATTGAACTCATTTATGGTAAGCATATTATTTTCAACTTTTATGTCAATATTTGCACTGTCATAAGGCACTTCCGTTATCGTTCCGTTTTTCGATTTTAAAGAGCATGTAATATTAGGGTTTAAAAACGAACCGTGAGCATTCAATTTAAAATCCACATTTCCGTCAACATCAAAAGGTAAATCAAATAACCTTGACATTGTAGCCGAATCAAGCATGTTCCATTTAATGTTTATATTCATATTTTCTTTGCTTGTGCTGCCGTCAAAATTACAACTTTGATTATTATGAGATATTGTTAAATTATCAAAAATTAATTTAGGATAGTTCGTAAAATCAATACCGCCGGTAATTTGTAATTTGCAGTCACTTTTTGTTTGTAAAATTATTTTTTTATTTTCAATAATATAATCAAACGGAAGCGAATCTATTTTTTCTCTGTTTATCCACATATTATTTATCTCGATATTTCCCTTATATGTTGAACCGCCGAATTTTTGTTTCATATTACCGTTAAAAATAATATTTCCGAATATATCAAAATTTACAATATGTAAATTTATAAAATTAAATTTTGAGGAATAATCACCTGTTTTTGTATTAAATTGTCCGCTAAGATTTATTTCACTGTCAGCTAATTTCACATCGGCTTTATTTACTATAATATCATCATTTTCAAATTGAACCTGCGAATTGAATTTATTTAATTTTATATCTTTAAAATAAATAACATCACTTATACAATTGACTAAAATTTTAGGTTCATAAACGGTTCCCATAACAGTTCCTTCCCCGTTAAAAACACCTCTTACGGGAGTTCTAAACATCATATAATTATTGATAACCGTTTCATTTAAATTTGAAAATTTTACAATAAGATTTAATTTTTCTTTATCAGTTGTTCCTTCCAAATTAATATCGGCTTTATCCATTAATATTTTTGTTTTTATCTTTCCTTTATGATTTTTATACGTCGTTTTATTGTTTAAATAAAATTTTACTTTTGAAAATAGACCGTTTTTTATTTCGGCATTAATATCAAACTCGGGATTAAATATATTGTTTTTAATATCTAAATCCGCAAATAATAAACCTTTAAATTTTTTATGATGTTTCGACAAATCGGCTTTTGAAAATTTAATTTTTGAATTTATTACTTTATCTTTAAACATATATGTCAAATATCCGGATAAACCGTTATTATTATTAAAACTTTTTAATTGAATTTGCTGCAAAGACAATCCCATATCGGCAACAAAATCATCAAAATTCATATTATTGATTGTAGTTTTAGGAATTGACAATATTCCGAATATTTCTTTTTTGTATTTTCCTACTTTTCCGTTAAAATTTATTGTTGAATTTATATTAAAAGATTTAAATTTAAAATTTTTTACTTCACAGTTTAAATAAGAAGGACTTTCTTCCTTGTCAAAAACTATCGAACTTTTTAAAGTTAATTCCATTTTGTTACCGATAAAATCAAACTCATAAATATCAATCATTGTAGGAGAAATATCAGCCCTTATATTTGCTTTTTTAAAGTTATTATCGTATAACATTCCGTCTCTTACCGTCATTTTAATTTGAGATAATTTATTTTCATAACGTTTTATATACCCGGTTGCATATCCTGAAAGGTCAAAATCGGATTTCATAATTTTTAAAACAGTTCTTACATCTATATCATCAAAAGAAAAATCCAAATTTTTTATATCACCTAAGGAATAATTTCCGTTCAACACTATTTTTTTATCGGAAGTATCTATATTAAAACTCCAATCGGAATTATTTCTGATAATATTTCCGATAAATGTAGTATTGCGAACAGACGAAGAATTTAAATTGTTTAATTTAAAATTTATATTTCCGTCGTGTTCGTTAATATCGCCTTCAACGGATAAACTGCCGGTAACACGTTTGTATGTAGACACAATAGGCAATCTGTTTATATCGCAGTTTTTTAAATTTATTTTTATTTTTTTTGTTATATAGTTACCAAAAAGTGTAGTTATTTTTTGTTGTTTATTATAAATATCGGACTTAAAATCACCATCATTATTTACAACCGTTAATATATTACTTCCGTCAATATCAAATATCGTATTTATCTCTGTTTTTTCTTTTCCTTTATAAGTTTTAAAAGAAACGGTTCCTATCTTTTTATTAAGAACAACCGTATTATTTGATAATATTAAAGAATTAATAATTCCGTCTTTTTTCTCTGCCGAAAAAGATAAATTTGACGTAATTATATTACTGTTTTTTAAAAACAGTTTACCTTTTGCCGTCCAAAAATCAAAATTTAAATTTTTTGCTTTAAAAACACAATTTATATTTTCCCCTTCCGTTAGAATTTGTATTCCGTTATCGTTATTTTGTATTTTTATATCCGCATCTCCCAAATTAACAATTGACATAAAGATTTTTTTTGCCTGAACGTTGAAATCAAATTTATTTGTATCAAAAAAATATGTTCCGGCAACAATCATTTCGGTTTTAATTGTTCCGTTTACATCTATAACCATATCCGTTTTTAAATCGTCAATTTCACTATAAATATTACCGGTTATATTAAATTTTAAATTTTTATAATTTGCTTTTGTATTTAATTTTATTTCCGAACCGAATTTTACCGCGGTATCGGTTAATTGCAATTTTTGTTTATCATAAAATATTTTTATATTTCGGGCGGAAATTTTAAAATTTAATCTTTGAAATGCATATCTGATAATTTTTGAAACGGAAAAATTTTGTTGATTGGCGGGAACCTGTGTATTCTTATTTGATATATTGTTATAAAATATTAAATTACAATTATCAATATCAACATTCATTAAACATGTAAAAAAATTATGATAATTTTGCAAAAGCTTTATAAAAGATATATTAAATACAACTTTATCAAAGGATAATTTTTTATCGTAAGTAAAATCATGGATGGCAATTTTTAGCGGAAATTCCAACGAAATATCTTTAAAATAACACTTGTTATTCGTAAGATAACTTAAGTTATTCTGCAGGTAAGGGATGATAAAAACACCCCTTACGCTGTAGATACCGAAAATCAAACCTACAAAAACAACTAAACTTATTAAAAGTTTTATTTTTTTCACATTATGTAATGTAAAAACTTATTTGCTTTTTTTTATGGGAACACCGGTAGATCTTGTTAATATTTTAAATTCTTTTAAAAGTTTTGCGAAAACTTTACCGGGTTTACCGTCACCTATAACTCTTCCGTCAACTTTTACAACAGGTATTGCTTCCGCTGCAGTTCCGGTTAAAAAGCATTCGTCGGCCGTATACAAATCATAAGGTGCTATTAAAACTTCTCTTACATCCAATTTTAATTTATTTTTTAAAAGTTCTATTGATGTATTTCTTGTAACACCTTTTAAAGCACCTGCAGTAGCCGGTGGTGTACATACTATACCATTTTTAATTATAAAAATATTATCTCCGCTGCATTCTACAACATATCCTTCTCTGTTAAGCATTATTGCTTCCAAAACTCCGGCTCTTTTTGCTTCCATTTTAGCCATTATGTTATTTAAATAATTTAATGATTTTATGTTAGGGCTTAATGCATCCGGTGCATTTCTTCTTGTAGAAACGGTAATAACTTCAAGCCCGTTTTTATACAACGTATCAGGATATAATGAAATTTTATCGGCAATAATAAATACCGTAGGTTTTGCACAATTTGCAGGATCCAAGCCCAAATCACCCGTGCCTCTTGTTACAACAAGTCTTATATATGCATCGTTTAATTTATTTACAGCCAAAGTTGAAAGCAATGCTTTTGTCATTTCGGCTTTTGTCATACCTATTTCAAGAGCAATTGCTTTTGCACTGTCATAAAGTCTGTCTATATGTTCTTTACATCTGAACACTCTTCCGTTATATGCTCTTATTCCTTCAAAAACTCCATCTCCGTAAAGAACTCCGTGATCAAAAACAGATACTACCGCTTCTTCTTTTTCAACAAATTTTCCGTTCAAATAAATCTTCATTTCGATCTCTCCTTAAAATATATTTATTATTATTTGATGATTTTATCATTATAAAAAAACATTGTAAAATATCATATGGAGCTAGGGGGAGTTGCACCCCCGGCCTCTTGTATGCGATGCAAGCGCTCTGCTAACTGAGCTATAGCCCCACGAAACAATAATGTATAGTTTATATAATTAATGTATTTTTCGCAAAGCGAAAAACGATATTTATCAAAAATGTTTCGCTTTTTTACCGACATTATATTTTACATTACCCCTTGCACTTTTGACAATTTTTGCCGTTCCAACAAAAAGTACATAAATTTTCTTCCGGCAAACCTATCGCCTGAACCATATCTTCAAGAGTTTGATATTTTAAAGAAGTAATGTTCAAATATTTTCTTATCCATTCTATCATTTTTGCATATTTTTCGGAAGTGTGATCAAGATACTCGGAAACATCTTCAATATCTTTACCTTCAATTTCTTTTATTGCTCTTCTTGTTATAAGCTCGCTGTTTGTCCTTGTCGAATTACAATATGAACACGGAAACATCAAAGGCGGGCATGCCGGACGAACATGAATTTCTTTTGCACCGCAATTCCAAATTTTTTCAACGGTAAAGTTTTTTAATTGCGTTCCCCTTACAATTGAATCTTCAAGAAGAATAACACTGTTTCCCTGTATAATTTCTTTTATGGCTATCAGTTTCATTTTTGCGGTTAAATTTCTTAATTTTTGTGTTCTGGGAGCATAACTTCTTCCGTAAGTCGGTGTATATTTCACAAGTGCCCTTCTGTAAGGAATGCCGGATTCTATTGCATAACCTATTGCATGCGCAAGCCCGGAATCGGGAACACCCGAAACCAAATCGGCTTTTATACCTTTATCTCTTTTGGCAAGTAACTTTCCGCTTTTTTCTCTTATAACTTCGGAATTTAAACCTTCATAATTTGAAGCCGGAAACCCCGTATATATCCACAAAAAAGTACAAATTTGTTTTGTTTTATGCCCTTTTTCCAACACTTTAATTCCGTTTTCGTTTATCAACACAATTTCACCGGAATTCAAATCCCTTATTTGTTCAAAACCTAAATTTGCAAAAGCAACCGTTTCCGAACATACGGCATAAGAATCTTCATTTTTACCGAGTATTAACGATGTCCTGCCGTAAAAATCCCTTGCGGCATAAATACCTTCTCTTGTTAAAATAAGCAAGGAACATGAACCTTTTATTTTTTTATAAACAAGTTTAATACCTTCCTGTATCGAACTGCCGCTTGCAACAATTCTTGCAACAAGTTCCGTAGTATTTACATGAGATTTTGAAAATTCGCTAAAACATATTCCTTCTTTTATCATTGAATCTGCAATTTCCTGCAAATTTTCAACTCTTCCGGATGTAACTACACAAAATTCCCCTACCCTTGATTTTATATAAATAGGTTGCTCTTCCAAATCGCTTATACAACCTATACCTTTTGTTGTTTCTATCTTTTTATCGCTTGAAAAGAATCTGTCTCTAAAATTTGCATTGCTCATTCTGTTAATATATCTTGTAAATTCATCATTTAATATTGCAATTCCACCGTATTCGGAACCCATGTGAGTATGATAATCTATTCCGTAAATCAAATTTTCGGAACAGTCCGACTTTGAAACTATACCAAATAATCCGCTCACTTTTTTTCTCCTCTAAATAAGACTATTATCTTTAAAACTGTAGTAGCCGTTATTTGTAATTATAAGATGGTCAAGCAAAACGACATCTATTGTTTTTAATGCTTTTACAACCGCCTCTGTTGCTATTATATCATTTTGTGAAGGTTTACAAGAGCCCCCGGGATGATTATGTGCAATTATTGCCGATGTTGCATTACATTTTAATGCAAGTTCGGCAATTTTTCTGGGATATATGGCGGAACGATTTACAACCCCTTTACTTACCGGCAGATGCAATAAAATTTTATTGGAAGCATTTAAAAACAATGCATATATTATTTCATCTTTTGAGAAACCTATATTTGTTTGGAAAAAAGTTAAAACATCCTGCGGAGAAGAAATTTTTTCTTTTTGCTCCATTTTAAGTTGTGCATATTTCAAAGAAAATTCATTTAAAAATTTTATAAAAACTGCAGAATGTTCTTTTATATTTTTTGTTGATGAAAGTGTTTCGATATCAGCATGTAATACCTGTTGTAAACTTCCGAATTTTTTTATAAGTTCTTTTGCCAAAGGTTTTGTATCTTTGCGAGGAATAACAAAAGTTAGAGCAAATTCCAAAATTTCGTAATCCTGCCAGTCGGAAAATTTAGTTTTTTTAAATTTTTCCTTTAATCTTTGTCTGTGTCCCAAATAATGTTTTGTTAATTCTTCTTGCATATATATTTATTTGTCATCGGAAATTTTATATCTTTTATAAAAGAAGTTTTTGTTACTTTTGTAGAAATAGGCGATTGCCTTCTTTTATATTCGCTTGAAAACAATAATTTATAAACTTTATCAAGAGTTTTTTCTTCTATGCCGGAATTTACAATTTCGGAATATGTCATATTCTTTTCCAGTATTTTTTCCAAAACATCATCCAAAATATCATATTCCGGAAGAGAATCGGAATCTTTTTGATTTTCTCTAAGTTCTGCCGTCGGCGGTCTTTTTATAATTTCAACGGGAATAACATTTGATATCGTATTTCTGTAATTTGAAAGTGCATAAACGTCTTTTTTTAACAAATCTCCTATTACCGAATACCCGCCTGTCATATCACCGTATAAAGTGCTGTAACCTACGGCATCTTCCGACTTATTACATGTGCACAAAATAAAATAACCGAATTTATTTGAAAAAGTCATTAAAACATTTCCTCTGATTCTTGCCTGTATATTTTCTTCGGTTAAATCCTTTTTTGTATCCTTAAAAACCTGAGGACATTCATTTATATAAGAATTATAAATATTATCTATGGGAACCGTTTCATATTTTATTTTTAAATTCTTGCAAAGTTTAATTGAATAATCCATAGATTCTTTTGATGTATATTTTGAAGGCATTAAAACACCCAAAACATTATCACTGCCCAAAGCATCGACGGCTATTGTTGCAACAAGTGCCGAATCAATTCCGCCGCTTACACCTAATGCAACTTTTTTAAACCCGTTTTTGGCGCAATAATCTTTTAAGCCCAAAATTAAACAATTATATATTTCTTCTTCATTATTTGTTTTTTGTTCAACATTAATATCAACTTCGGTATCGGTAATCAAAAAATCTTCTTCAAACAATTTTGCAATCTTATTAAAATTACCGTTTTTTAAAACGGAAAAGCTTCCGCCTTCATAAACATATCCGTCTTGTGCGCCTGCCATATTGATATAAAAAACATTTACGGATTTTTCTTCCGCAACTTTCTTTATAAACGTTCTTATTTGTTCAGGTTTGTTTTTATAATAATATCCGCCTGCCAATATTATAAGATTATCGGTTAATAATATATTTTTATCTTCGCAAATAAACGAAACATCCTTTATATCATCTGCTAAAATGCAATAAAATTTTTTATTTTTTATTTCAAAAACAATATTGGAAACATTATTTATTTTATTATTTTCAATAAGGAACGGAACATTTTTTTTATTTTTATCAAAAGCCGTAACTAATACCGGAATTGAACTTTTTTGTTTTATACCTTCAAGAACTTTAGCGACATCATCGTGAAAATTTTTTATTACGGAAAGACTTTCTATATTACCGCCGAATACGGCATTTTTAGGGAACAAAACAATATCTGCCGAATTTTCTTGTGCTTTAAACACATATTGTAAAATTTTATTTTTATTATTTTCCAAATTTCCTACGGTTGAGTTCAATTGAGCCAATGCAATTTTCATTAAAATACAGCCTTTTTTCTGTTTTCTTTTTTTTGTGTATTTATATGTTTCTGTTCTAAAATTTTTTCTTTCGCTCTTTTACTTCTTTTCCTTTTTTGTCTTCTTATTTTTTCTATTTCTTTTTGTTTTTTACTTTTCTCTCCAAGCATTTTTTCTTCAACAATATCCGCAAGTAACTGACGAGCTTTGTATCTGTTTAACAATTGAGTTCTGTATTTCTGGCATTTTATTTCTATGCCGGTTGGAATATGTTTTAAATAAACACATGTAGCAACTTTATTTAAATTTTGCCCTCCGTTACCGCCGGAGTGAATAAATTTTTCTATCAAATCTTCTTCTTTTATATTAAATTTAATAAATTTACTTTGAAGTTCCGTTTGTTTTGCTATACTTACACCAAAGTCTATCATAAACAAACACCCGATGATATTAAATTTTCTTTTAAATTTTTTAATCCCGTAAATTTATAAGCCGATATTCCTTCTTTTCGGGCTGCTTGTATATTTATATCAAGATCGTCCGTAAAAAAAAGTTTTTCTGGTTTTATATTATAAAAATTTATAACTTTTTGATATATTTGTTTTTCGGGTTTTCTGCAATGCATTAAATGAGAAACATGAAGTGCTTTAAAATTTTTAAAAAAATCCTCATTGTTTTGTTTTATAAAATTAAAATGTAAATCGTTAGTGTTTGACAGAAGAGAAACATTGTATTTTTTCGACAGTTCACAAATAAAATCCATTACATCTTTATTTGCCGTAAAAATATTGTTCCAAACATCACAAAATTTTTTATAATCCAATTTCAAATTTAAAAGTTTTTTTACCTGTTCATACAGTTCCGGTGAAGATATTTCACCTTTTTCATAAGCAAAAAATAATTCGTCATTTAAATGAATAAATTCGTCTGCACTGCAAAATTTTTCCGCATTCGTTGAATTTTCACGAAAAGCTTTTGCAAGTATTTCCAAATCATAATCAAAAATAACTTTTCCCAAATCAAATATTATAACTTCAACAGATGACATTTATTCCTCTTAGTTTACACAGATAGTTTACACGGTTATTTGCAGTTATGTTGTTTAAATAACGTTTTATCCCTTAATTGCGCCGGCAGCTATTCCTTTAACGATATGTTTTTGCATAAATAAATATATTATAACGATAGGAATGGTTGCTATTGTTAAACCTGCCATTAACAAAGGATAATCGGTCATGTGTGTTCCCTGGAAAACCATTAATCCCCTTTGAATAGGCATTTTTGATGTGTCTTGTAAAACAACAAGTGCCAATAAAAATTCGTTCCATATATTTAAGCACTGAATTATAACTAAAGTTGCAATAGCAGGTTTTGCAAGAGGCAAAGCTATTCTCCAATAAATACCAAACCTTGAACAACCGTCAATTAAAGCGGCTTCTTCTATTTCTTTAGGTAATTCTTCAAAAAAAGATTTTAATAAAAATAGTCCAAACGCTATACCGCCGCTTATATAGCATAACAACAAACCTGTTCTTGTGTCCAATAAATGAAGACTTTTAAGTAAAAGGTATAAAGGAACAAAAGCACCCGGAATAGGAATAAGCAATGTTGAAATTAAAAGATAAAAAAGAATATTTTTCCCCCAGAAATCAAGCCGTGCAAAACCGTAAGCGGCCATAGATGTAATAAGTACTATTGCCGCAACGCCTACTACGGTATAAATAACACTGTTTAAAAAATACATTCCGAAATCCGCCGTAAGGAAAGCATCTTTATAATTTACAAATTGCCAGGTTTCCGGCAATAACGACATATTTGTAAAAATTTCACTCTGTTTTTTTAATGATGAAGAAATCATCCAAAATACAGGAAACAAACAAGTTAAAGATACCGCTATCAATATTATGTGCGTGAGCGAATTTAAAATATTCTTTTTTAATTTAAAAAAATTCATTTTATATACCTGTTATTTATTAATTTTTTTACTTGCATATAACTGTATCATCGACACTATCAATAATACCAAACCGAATATAACCGCCATTGCAGTTGAATAACCGAATTCTCCGTTATTCATATATTGGTAAATTTTTGTTATCGGAACATCTGTATGTCCAGCAGGACCGCCCTGTGTCATTGAATATATCAAATCAAATATTTGCATTGCACCCAAAATTGTCAATATTGTAACCATTGTAAATACAGGTATTAAGGAAGGAACGGTTGTATTTATAAACTGTTGCCATTTATCCGCTCCGTCAACTTCTGCTGCCTCATATAATTCCGTAGGAATTGTTTGTAAACCGGCCAAAAGAATTATAAAACCGTAACCGAAACCTTTCCACATGTGGACAACGGCAACGGAAGATAAAGCCGTTTTAATTTCGGAAAGCCATGCAAAATCACTGAAAGAAGTAAAACCTAATGAAACAAGCCAGTTATTTAATATACCGAAATTACCGTCATATATAAACTTCCAAATTAAACCGACAACAATTCCGGAAAGAACAGGAGGCAAAAAGAATATTACTCTGTAAATATTTTCCCCTCTTATTTGTCTGTTAACAAGCAAAGCAAGCAATAATGCCAAACCGTTTTGTAAAGTTAAACAAAGCAATGTAATATATCCGGCATTTAACATTGATTTCCAATATGCAGGGTTATTAAATATAATATGTTTATATTGAGCAAAGCCCACAAAAATCATATCTTTATCAATACCGTTCCATTGATAAAAACTTAATTGGAAAGTTCTTAACAACGGATACAAATTAAAAACCAAAAACAAAATTAACGCCGGTAATATAAATACCATGTTAAAAGTTTTTTCTTTTGAGGTTGCTTTCATCATTTTGGATTACACCTACTTTTTTACTTTTTAGTTTGTCTTTCTTTTTCACCTTGAATTTCGGCAATTGCCTGTTCAGGTGTTTTTTCACCTATAACTACGGATTGTAAATTTAAGTTAATATAATTTGTAACCTGCCATGCTTCCAAAACAGGTAATGTATCAAATGTTCTGTTTACACTTTCGGAAAATTTCTTTAAAATATCCGGTAAATCCTGTGCGGCATCCTTATTTGAAGGAATATTTAAAGTTTCTTTTGCCAAAAATACTTGTTGCTCTTTTTGTGTAAACCATTTTAAGAAAGCAATTGCTTTTTCTTTTCTCGGAGACATTTCATTAACAAATAAAGAAGAACCGTCACCTCCGAAAACAAGCAACGGATATTTGGCATCCGGAAGTTCCGGAGGATACATAAGCCCGTAATTTAATGAAGGATTCATCGATTTATAAACATTAACTCCCCAAGAACCGTTTAATGCCATGGCAGCTTTTCCTATTGCAAATGTTCTTTCCGCATCTTTATTTACCATTGTAACAATTCCAGATGCAAACATTTTATTATCTTTCATTTCTTTAAATAAATTGAAAATTTCCAACCATCTTTTATCGGTATAAGGAATTTTCCCTTTAATCGTATCAATTATCCCTTCTTTACCGAATAAGCTCCATTGATAAGAAGCAGCAAAAGAACCTATAAGCCAAGCTTCACCGAAACCGCAAACAAAAGGTTGAATGCCTGCAGCTTTTAATTTTTTACCGGCTTCAATAAACTCTGCCCATGTTTTAGGAGGTTTTTCAGGATCCAAACCTGCTTTTGTAAACAAATCTTTGTTGTAATAAATCATCAATGTGCTCACATCAAGAGGAACTCCGTATATACCTGGCTTAACGTTCCATTCATTGTTATCCGTAAACATATTTTGTGTTAATGATTTTTCAAAGAATACATCTTTCCAACCGTCATTCATAGCATCGGTTAAATCTGCAATATAACCGGCATTTATGTAAGAAGCCAATTCTCTTTTATCCGCTATTGGGTTAAAAATATCCGGAAGTAATTTTCCGCTTGCGGCTGCCGTTATTTTATTTTTATAAACATCCGTCGGTGCATAAGTTTCAAAAACAACCTTAACACCTGTTTGGTCAAAATATTTTTTTGCAAGCGTTTCAAAAGCGGCTTGTCTGTCAGTCATCCAATGCCAAATTTTAACGACATCCGCATTATTATCATTACCGCTTTTCCCGGAACCGCCTTCCTGATTTTGAGAACAAGCTGCAAGAAAAGATATACAAACCGCAAGTGATAACACTATTTTAAAAAAGGATTGTTTTTTTAACATTATTTTCCCCCGTATTGAATAACAATAATTACTGATTTTAGCAAATTTTACATTTTACAGTCAATTAGAAAATTTGCAAAGCAAATTTTAGCTGATAAGCTGAGAAATTGAAGAGCTTATAGTTTAACGACAATACCGACATCTTACAGCTTAAAGTTTCAACTGATGATATGCAGTATCCGGCTCAGCTGTCAGATAGGAAAATGCAAGGTATTTTCCACATCAGCTGTCGTTATCATTTGACAGGTATTTGATATTTTTAATAGAATAGTGGGGTATGTAATATTTTAAGGAGTTCAGTTATAATGTTGACAAAATATAAAGGCAGCGAACTTTTTGTAGAAAACATATCAATTACAAAACTTGTAAAAAAATATAACACTCCGCTTTACATTTATTCTCAAACAAAAATAGAAGATAATTTTAAAGCTTACAAAGACGGGTTTAAAGGTATATCAAATATAGTATGTTATGCAATGAAAGCAAATTCAAACCACACGATATTAAAGCTTTTATCAAAACTCGGATGCGGTGCCGATATCGTTTCCGGCGGAGAACTTTATAGGGCATTAAAAGCGGGAATTAAGCCGCAAAAAATAGTTTATTCGGGAGTAGGTAAAACATCAAAGGAAATAGAATATGCTTTAAAGAGCAATATTCTAATGTTTAACGTTGAATCTTTTGAGGAATTGGAACAAATAAATAAAATTGCAGGTAAATTGAAGATAAAAGCAAAAATTTCTTTCAGAGTAAACCCTGACGTTGATGTTCATACACATAAATATATAACTACGGGCAAAAAAGGTAATAAATTCGGTATACCTTATGAAGATGCTTTTGATTTTTACATAAAAGCATCTAAAATGAAAAATATAGAAATTGCAGGGATAGACAGTCATATAGGGTCACAACTTTTGGAAGTAAAACCTTACAATATTGCTGCTTTAAGAATATCAAAATTGATAGATAAACTGGAAGAAAGCGGAATAAAAATAAAATATATCGATATCGGAGGCGGTTTGGGAATAAAATATACTTCTTCCGATAAACCGCAAACACCGGAACAATTAAAAAAAGCAGTAATGAGCATTTACTCAAAATATAAAGACAAAACAATAATTATCGAACCTGGAAGGTCTATAATAGGTGATGCAGGAATTTTAACGGGACAGGTTATTTATAAAAAAAATTCAGGAACGAAAAATTTCATTATCACCGATATTGCAATGACGGATTTGATAAGGCCGGCATTATATGAAGCTTATCATGAGATATTGCCTGTTAAAAAAACAAATAAAAAACAAATAATTGCAGATATAGTCGGGCCCGTTTGCGAATCAAGTGATTTTATTGCAAAAGACAGAAAAATTTCATCATTGGAACGGAATGATTTTATTTCCGTGGAATGTGCCGGCGCTTACGGTATATCAATGGCAAGCCAATATAATTCAAGACTTATAGGAGCGGAACTTTTGGTTAAAGGTTCAAAAGTTAAAGTAATAAGAAAAGCAGATAAAAAAGAAGATTTAATATCAAAAGAAGTAAAATAAATTTTAAGGAGAATTTATGTTTTCAGGCAGTTTTACAGCGGTAGTTACACCTTTAAAAAACAATAAAGTTGATTTTGATGCTTACAAAAGAATAATTGACATGCAGATAAAAGCAGGTATTACCGGTATTATTCCGTGCGGTTCTACCGGAGAATCGGCAACATTATCGCATAGCGAGCATGATGAAGTTATAGCAAAGGCAGTGGAATTTTCAAGCGGCAAATTAAAAGTTATTGCCGGAACAGGTTCAAATTCAACCGCAGAGGCAATAAGGTTATCAAAACATGCTCAGGAGGTAGGTTGTGACGGAGTGTTGCTTGTTGCACCATACTATAACAAACCTACTCAAAAAGGTTTATATCTTCATTACAAAGAAGTTGCAAATGCAATAAACATACCGGTAGTTCTCTATAATATACAGGGACGATCTGCAGTAAATATTGAGCCGAAAACAATAGCACAACTTGCAAAAGATTGCAAAAATATTGTTGCCGTAAAGGAAGCATCAGGTTCTCTTGATCAAATGTCTCAAATAAGGTTACTTGCTCCCGAAATGGACTTAATTTCCGGAGATGATGCTTTAACAGTTCCGATAATGGCTATCGGCGGAACGGGTGTTATTTCCGTATTATCAAACATTTGTCCTAAAGTTGTTGCCGACTTAGTTAATGCAATGTTAAAAAAAGATTTAGATAAAGCAAATGAAATTGCTTTTAAATGGTTACCTTTGGTAAAAGCAATGTTTATCGAAACAAATCCTATTCCGGTAAAAGCCGCAATGGCTATGATGGGAATATGTTCCGATGAAATGCGGCTTCCTATGTGTTCATTGTCGGATGAACATAAAGAAAGCTTAAGAAAAACATTAAAAAGTTATAACTTAATTTAACGTATAATGTAGAATGCAAAATGTATAATTTCGGTAAAAATTCACTTTGTGAATTTAGTTTATAAGTTTATTAGGTTATAGGGTTATAAGTTATTTTTTTAGTTTTTGTTTGTAACCTATAATCAAGTAACCTTATCACCTTATAACCTGTTGTTATAAATTATACATTATAAATCATACATTATACATTGAAATATAATTGGAGTATAAAATGATTAACATAATAGTTTGCGGGGCATGCGGCAGAATGGGAAGCGCCATAATAAATATGGCAAAACAAGATAAAGTTTTTAATATTATTGCAGGAACAGAAATTGATTCAAGCCCTGCAATAGGAAACAAAAATCCGTCAATAATAAAATCAAGCGATATGGAATCCGTAATAAATTCCGGTGATATAATAATAGATTTTACAATTGCTTCAAATACGATGAAAAATATAGAAATTGCACTTAAAAAGAATGCAAAACTTGTTATAGGAACAACAGGATTAACCGATGATAACAAAGAAGTTTTAAAAAAAGCATCAGAAAAAATTTCGATAGTTTTTGCACCTAATATGTCAACCGGAATAAATCTTTTACTTAACACTGTTGAAAGTATTGCAAAAAAAATTCCGGATTACGATGTGGAAATAGTTGAAATTCATCATAATAAGAAAAAAGATTCCCCCTCCGGAACAGCAATAAGACTTGCAGAAGCCGTTGCCGCAGGACATAAAAAAAGTTTAAAAGATGTAGCAATATACGGAAGGCATGGAGCACAAGCATTAAGAAAACAAGGTGAAATAGGTGTTCATGCGGTAAGATTAGGTGATGTTTGCGGCGACCATAAAGTATATTTTGCAAGCGAAGGTGAGGTAATAGAAATATCACATAAAGCAACTTCAAGGGCATGCCTTGTTGCAGGTGCGTTAAAAGCAGCAAAATGGCTTTACGATAAACCTGCAGGGCTTTACGATATGCAAAATGTCCTTGATTTATAGAATTAGGGCTGAGGAGTTTGTTTTAAAAATCGCTATGCGATTTTTAATTATAAATTATAAAATTGTAATATTAAGGGGGGTTATGAAATGAAATACGTATGCAAAGTATGCGGTTGGACAAGCCAAGACGGAGCAAAGCCGGACAAATGTCCTATATGCGGTGCACCTGCAGATAAAATTGAAGCAGTAGCAGAAGGTGAAAAAACTTATGCAACCGAACATAAAATAGGTGACGGACAAGTAGAAGATAAAGAAATTGTTGAGGGCTTAAGAGCAAATTTTAACGGAGAATGTTGTGAAGTTGGAATGTATTTGGCAATGTCAAGAGTGGCAGAAAGAGAAGGTTATCCCGAAATTGCGGATGCTTTCAAAAGATATGCTTTTGAAGAAGCCGAACATGCGGCAAAATTTGCTGAATTGTTAGGTGAAGTTGTGACAAATTCCACAAAGAAAAATCTTGAACTTAGAGCTCAGGCAGAACACGGTGCATGTGCCGGTAAAATGGAAATTGCAATAAAAGCTAAAAAACTAAATTATGATGCAATACACGATACGGTTCATGAGATGGCAAAAGACGAAGCAAGACACGGTAAAGGTTTTGACGGTTTATTGAAAAGATATTTCAAATAAAAATTTCAGCAATTTAAAAAAAATTGAGGAGAGTTCATATACATCTCCTCAATTTTTTTATTAAGATTTTTCTGCTTTTTGCAAAATTTTGTCTATTTGCAAGATATTTTCCTTCTGTAAAACTTTATCTATTTTTAAAACATTATCCTTTAATGTGTCAATGTACGAATAATTTAAAGGATAGTTGCTTATTACAATTTGTTCTATATTCAAATCTTTTGCTAATTTTTCACCGATATCCGTTCCTGTCTGTAAATTATCTATAACAACCTGAACATTATTTTTTTCTATTTTTTTTGCTATCTTTGTAATTTGTGCAGGAGATACATTTTTGGGTTTTCCGTATTCGGCTATAATATCACATCCTAACCACTGCATAAAATCGGTAAGTTTGTTATTACAAACTATTTTTTTATTATGATATTTTAAACTTGCTCTTACAGAAATTTGTGAAGCTACATGATTTACTCTATAAACATACTTAACCAAATTTTGTTCATAAAATTGTTTATTATCAGGGTCCAAATAACCGAACATTTCGGCAATTTCTTCGGCAGCCCTGATATTTATATAAGGAATCATCAAATTTCCCTCCGTTTTTAACTCCTTATATACTATTGATAAATTACCCATTTCATATTTTATACGTTTAGCCCAATCCTGCCAATAATGATATAAAATAATGTTACTTCTTAACATTCTTGTAAGAACAGCCCTGTCAAGTTCATAATTATCTGCAGATACTATGGGAGGAACTATCAAAGTTAACTCCAGTTTATCGGAACAAATTTCTTTTAACAAAGAATATAAATGTGAACTTGTTACACTTACTTTAATTTTCCTATGCGGATCAAATGCAAAAGAATTAACATTCAAACCGACAATCAAAAATAAAGCGATAATTTTAATTAAAAATTTTTTCATTGTTTGTTTTTATTCTCATTAGGTTTTTTATTTATGAATCTGTATTCAACTTCATCTTCGGCAATAACATTAAGAACAAATTTTGATTTTCTTTCCAAATAAGAAGGTTTATTCTCAAGATAATATAATCTTTTTTTATATTCGTCATTTTGTTTTGTTAAAACTTTAACATCACGATTTAACTTATAATACTCTATATAATTTTTATAAATTTTTATTGCCGTCCCGTTACAAAAAGCGAGAACAAAAAGAAATAAAATAATCAAGTATCTTAATTTTAAATATTTTTTTATTTTCATTTTAAGCTATAAAACCTCCGCCTAAAACATATTCGCCGTCGTAAAATACCGCCGATTGTCCCGGTGTTATTGACGCTTGAGGTTCATCAAACAAAACAATATCATTGCTTATTAAAGCTTGTGCAGGTTTATGTTGTCTTCTTATTTTTACGGTTGCTTTAAATTCTTTTGGATGTTTTGTTGAAATAAATTTTATATTTTCTATTTTTGCAACCCTTGAAAACACATCCTGTTTTGTTCCTACAACAACAGTATTTGTTGCGGCATCCAATTTTAATACGTATACCGGTTCCGCGGTAGTAATTCCCAAGCCGCTTCTTTGCCCTATAGTGTAGTAAATTAAACCTTTATGTTTTCCTAATTTGTTTCCGTATTTATCAACAATAAAACCCGGTAAAACTTTTTTATTAAAATCCGTAACGGTATTTTGTAAAAAGTCCTTATATGTTGTTTTAATAAAGCAAATTTCCTGACTGTCTTTTTTTGAAGCAACAGGAAGCTTTGCCTGTTGCGCAACGGTTCTTATTTCCTGCTTAGTATAATTCCCCAACGGAAATTTTATTTTAGAAAGTTGTGTTTGATTTAGTCTGTATAAAAAATACGTTTGGTCCTTTTGTAAATCCTTCGGAAGTTTTAATTTATATTCGTTATCGCCGTTTTCTATTATTGCATAATGTCCGGTTGCAAGATAATCGTATCCGGAATTTAAAGCATATTCAAGCATTAAACCGAATTTTATCAGTTCATTACAAATTATACACGGATTAGGTGTTTTTGCAGATAAATAAAAACTGCAAAAACTTTTAATAATTTTTTCCGTAAAATCTTTTTGCAAATCCAAAACATAATGTTTTATTTTTAAAATATCACAAATTGTTTTTGCATCGCAAATTGCATCATCGGAAAAAGAATGCAGCTTTAACGTTACACCTGCAACATCAAAACCCTGCTGCCGTAAAATATATGCAGCTGCCGAAGAATCTACACCGCCTGATAATGCAACCATTACTTTTGTCACTGTGTTTCCTTCTTTTTTGAAACTATTTTATTTTGTATATGGTCTTGAAAATTAGAAGAAAAATAATGTGTTCCGTTTCCTTTTGAAACAAAATATAAATTATCTGTAACAGCAGGATATAAAACGGCTTTTATTGCTTTTGCTCCGGGATTACATATCGGTGTCGGCGGAAGCCCCGAATGCCTGTATGTATTGTACGGTGACTGAAAATTTAAGTCTTCAAGCGTCAATCTTTCCTTATTTATTCCCATGGCATATAAGACCGTTGCACACGATTGCAACCTCATATTTTTTGATAATCTGTTCAAAAATATTCCGGCAATTATCGGTCTCTCGTCATCACTGACGGCTTCTCTTTCAACTATTGAAGCAAGTATTATTATATCTTTTTTTGACATATTCATTTGCTCTGCTCTGTTGTCAAAATCTTTTGTCCAAAATTTATTAAACTCATCAGTCATTATTTTAACTATCTCTTCCGGAGTCATGCTTGGCATAAGGAAATAAGTATTGGGAAACAAATATCCCTCCAAATTTTTTTTCTGTGCCAAATTTATAAACTCAATATCGGAACATACTTTATTTTCATTTAGTATTTCAGCTATCTGTTTTGTCGTCCAACCTTCAGGTATGGTTATTCTTAATTCTTTACTTTCCCCGTTTATTAATTTATTTATTATTGTTAAAGTACCATCTTTTGTATTAAACTCATATAAACCGGCCTTTAATTGTTTAGAGCAATTTTTCAGTTTAATTGTTACAATAAAAAATGTTTTTGAATAAATAATATCGGAATCTTTTAATATTTCGGAAATTTTTTTGGGAGAAGCGCCCTTCGGAATAAACACTTCAACTGTTTTATTTTCTTTAAATACTGTAAAAAATATAACGACAACAATAAAAACAAAAAAAACTGATAATGTAATTATTTTTTTAGCCATAAATCACTCAATTCTGCGGTAATATCAAATTCCGATTCGGATTTTTTATTTTTTATTTTTTTTGAATTTTCTTTTTTATCGTTTTTCAACCACAAATCACTGAGTTCTCTGCTGATAGCGGAAAAATCATCTTTTGACCTTGTTTTTATTATTGTTCTTACTTGATTTTGTTGTTTTGCTCTGTCATAAAGAAATTCCGAAACCGACATTTTTTTTACTCCGCCGCCTATTCTTCTGAAAATTCCTTTATCATTTGTTACAACAACTATATTATAAGGTTTTGATGAATTTTCAACATAGTCAACAATAACATCGTCGGCGGATTTTTGTCCTTCGCTGAAAATTGTTTTTATTCCTTTTATTGTAGTTGTCGTATATCCGTTAAACTCAAACGGATTTTGGCTTTTACAATCAAATACTACCGTTATTGAATTTTTTCCTTGAGGATTATATTTTAAAATAAAATCAATAAGTTTATTTCTGGAAGTTTCCAAACTCCCGGCACTAAACATATCACTGAATTTTATTACATTGTATCCGTCTACCAAATATTCCATATTATTTATTATTCAATAAAAGTTTAATTTTCTCTTCAAGTTTTTTTTGTTCGTTCAGAACATATTTTACGGCATCCGCCACAGGATCCGGTAATTTGGCATGTTCAAGATGATTTATTTCATCACGGGTTTGACCGATACTTACCCTTGCAGGAATGCCGACAGCCGTTGCATTTGCCGGAACATCATGAGTGACAACCGAAGCGGCACCGATTCTTGCATTATCGCCTATTGTAATTGCACCCATAACTATTGCATTTGAACCGACGATTATGTTATTGCCCAAGGTAGGATGTCTTTTTGTTTTTTCAAGGGAAGTTCCTCCGAGAACCACACCCTTATACAACAACACATCATTACCTATTTCGGTAGTTTCGCCTATAACAATTCCCATACCGTGGTCAATAAAAAACCTTCTGCCTATTTTTGCGCCTGGGTGAATTTCTATACCGGTAAAAAACCTTGTTAAATGAGATAAAAATCTTGCTATAAAATAAAATTTATGTTTCCAAAAAAAATGAGAAATTCTATGACCCCAAATTGCATGAAGTCCGGGATAGCAAAATAAAACCTCAAGTACCGACCTTGCAGCCGGATCTTTTTGAAATACCGTTGAAACATCTTCTTTTAGTAAATTAAATTTATCTCTTATACTCATAACCTTTTTATTATACAAATTTTGAATAAAATTTGCTAAAAAACAAATTGGAATTATATTGAAAACAAAAGGGAAATTTTATCGTTTGAAAAACATAAAAATATATATTTTTTATACCCAAAGAAGTTTTAATGACAGTTATATAATTTCTTTTATTGTTTGTGTATCCAATTTATTATCGGAGGAATTTATACCGTAACTTGATAAATCACTTACAATTTTTTCCAAACCTCTGTCGCCTTTAACGGTTTTTTGAAAATCGTTAAATGTTTTATTTACGGTTACTATATTGTTACTTAATTTTGCCATATTTTCAACAAAACTTGCCAATCTTATTTTAAAATTTTTAGCCATGGAAATTATTTTTTCATGGTTTTGAACTTGTCTGTGGACATCCCATAATTTTTCTATAATTTTGATTGTGTGTATCAAAGAAGTTGCCGATACTATTGCAATATCTTTTGACCATGCCGCATTGGTTAAAGAAGGATTGTGCCTTAAAGCCGCAATATAAGCTTCTTCCGGATAAACAAACATCATTGTAAAATCGGGACTTATCGTTTTTGAATTTTTATCAAATCTTTCGTAATATTTTTTACCCGATAAATCGGAAATAAAATTCTTTATTGTTTTTACATGCTCATCTAAAAACTTATTTTTGTCCGTCTCGTTTGTGCAATTACAATATTGAATATACGCATTTAACGGAACTTTTGAATCTATTACAATCCATTTATCACCTGGAAGTTTTATTTGAAAATCCGTTCTTTTATTTTGTTCCTGTTGTTGAACAAAATAATTTACATCTTTTTGTAAATTTGAATTTTCCAATATCGTTTGCAAAATAGTTTCACCGAAATCACCCTTTGCTTTTGAATCGGTTTTGAACATATCTATTAAATTTGAAGTTTGTTCTTTTAATTGATTTCCCTGATTAATTACATTTTTAAGCTCATTTTCGAGTGAACCTTTTGTTTGACTGAATTCTTTCGTTTGTTTTTGAATAGTTTCTTCAAATGATTTTATATTCTTTTCAAACGGCATAACAACATTTTTTAATTCTTCTTTATTGATTGAATTAAGTTCCGTTTTTGTCAATTTTAAAATTTCGTTTGCAACAGTTTGAAATTCCGTTTTTGAATTTGTTAAAAGAGTTTTTTGAAGTTGTTGTAAATTTTCTTTTTCTTTTTCCACATACTCTTTATCTTTGTTTATTGAAAGTTTTTCCCGTTCCAATAAATTTATTTGTTTTTGTTGTGCGGAAATTATTTCCTGATTTTTTAAAATTATCGAATCTTTTTCTTTTAAAACGAAATTTAACTGTTCCAATTTTCCCGATTCTTTTAAAAACACGGCTTCTTTTTCGGCTAAAGAATCCGCACGCAGCTGCTGAGTGACATAAAGTTTTTTTATATCAAAAAATTTTATGATAAATATTGCGGAAACGGCAACAAGAATAATAATTAAACAAACAAGAAGCCATAACATAATTAAAACCTTATAATTCGGATACGGCTTTTTTTAATTCTTCAACTTTATTTGTCTGTTCCCATTTAAAACAATTTCTTCCGAAATGTCCGTAAGAAGCCGTTTTTGTAAAAACAGGTTTCCTTAAATCCAAATACTCAATAATACCTTGCGGCGTTAAAGGAAATAATTTTCTGACAACAGGTGCTAATTTATCACCGGAAATTTTACCTGATTTGTGTGTATCAACCATAATTGAAACGGGCTCTTTTTCCCCTATTGCATAAGCAAGTTGAACGGTACATTTATCGGCAAGTTTTGCAGCTACTATGTTTTTGGCAATATGTCTTGCCATATAACATGCACTTCTGTCAACTTTTGTGGAATCCTTACCTGAAAAAGCCCCGCCGCCGTGTGCTGCCATACCGCCGTAAGTATCAACTATTATTTTTCTCCCGGTAAGCCCAGTATCACCCTGAGGACCGCCTATAACAAATTTACCCGTAGGATTGATAAATATTTTTGTTTTTGAATCAATCCAACTGCCTAAAACAGGTTCTATTATTGTTTTAAAAATTTCTTCTTTTGACTGTTTTGTAATTTGTTTTCCGGTAGAATCCAAAATTTCTTCGGTATGCTGAGTTGATAAAACAACAGTATCAACCCGAACAGGTTTCCAATTTTTATATTCAACGGAAACTTGTGTTTTACCGTCGGGACCTAAAT
>ONEP01000169.1 GCA_900316875.1 Candidatus Ruminimicrobium bovinum | reverse complement strand
CGAAAAAACAGGAATACAGATAAAGGGTTCCGATACCATTGTAAATTTAGTTCAGGTGTGGGCGGAAAAATTCAGTTTGTTAAATGATAAAATAAATGTAGGTGTTACCGGTGGCGGAACCGGTACCGGTTTTGCTGCTTTATTAAATAATACTTGCGATATTGCAATGGCATCAAGGAAGGTTGAAGAAAAAGAAATAAATATTGCAAAAGAACATAATGTTTTTTATAAAGAATATATCGTAGGGCTTGACGGTTTGGCCGTTTTGGTTAATAAAAACAATCCTATACAAAAACTTACAATAGAACAATTACGTGATATCTTTATGTCAAAAATAACAAATTGGAATCAAATAGGCGGAGAAAACAGACCTATAGTTTTATTGTCAAGAGAAAGCAATTCGGGAACTCATATATTTTTTAAAGAACAGGTTATAAGACAAGCCGATATAAACAGTAAAGATGAATTTTCGCCTAAGGCATTACTTATGCCGTCATCGCAGGCCATAGTTGATGAAATTTATCAAAATCCGAATGCAATAGGTTATGTCGGGATAGGATTTATGAATGACCAGACAAAAGCCGTTGCAATTTCTGCTAAAAATTCCAAAGATTTTATATATCCTGCAATTGAAAATGTGATGTTAGGAAAATATCCTATTTCAAGACCTTTGTATTTATATACGAACGGAGAACCGAAAGGGGTTGTTAAAAATTTTATAGATTATGCTTTATCTAAACAAGGACAAGAAGTTGTTGCGGAAACTTCTTTTGTTCCGATACAGCTGAAAAGTTTAAAAGATGACAAGCTGAAAGAATGAAAAGTTTTATGTGAAAATTTTTTACAAAGTGAAAAATACATTAAATTTTACGTTAATGCAGCTAAGAATTTGTGAAACAAATTCGTTCTCAGCTCTTCAGCTTATAAGCTAAAAAACACGGAGTGTTTTTTTATGAACGGTAAAATAATTGATTATATTATAGAAAAAATAATTTTTTTGTGTGGTATCATTGCAATAATTTTTGTTGTTTTGATATTCGGCTTTCTTTTAAAAGAAGGGTTTGCTTTCTTTAAAGAATACGGTGTAGTTAATTTCGTATTCGGAAAATATTGGTATCCGTCATCAGATCCTGCTTCATATGGCGTGTTAGCATTAATAATAGGTTCTTTGCTTGTTACAGTAGGTGCGGCAATAATTGCGGTTCCTTTAGGTATAATGACGGCATTATTTATAGCTGAACTTGCTCCGAAAGGTATTAAAGATATTTTAAAATCAATAGTTGAACTTATGGCAGCAATTCCAAGTGTTGTTTTGGGTTTTGTAGGTATGGTAACATTAGTTCCTTTGGTAAGATCGATTCTTGATATACCTACAGGGTTAACAGCTTTTTCCGGCTCAATAGTTCTGGCTTTTATGGCTATGCCTACGATAGTTTCAATATCCGAAGATGCAATAAGGTCTGTTCCGTGGCAATATAAGGAAGGTGCTTATGCTCTCGGTGCAACAAAATGGCAAACAATAAGAAGGGTTGTTTTGAAAGCCGCAATGCCGGGAATAATAGCTGCAGTTATGTTGGGAATAGGAAGGGTGATAGGCGAAACCATGGCGGTTCTTATGGTGACGGGAAATGCTGCGGCAATACCGGATTCGATATTTGACCCTGTTAGAACGTTAACGGCAACAATTGCTGCGGAAATGGGTGAAACCGTCAAAGGCGGGCTTCATTACAAAGCTTTATTCAGTATAGGATTGGTTTTGTTTTTAATAACTTTTTCAATAAATTTTATTGCAGATTTGTTTTTAAACAAAAACAAAAAAAATTGTTGAAAATAATTTTAAACCAAAAATTTGCGGAGCAAATTTTTTTAATATGAACTTAAAATTAAGTCCTAAATTATCACAGAAAATAGCATATACTGCACTTGCAATTGCTACTATGATAGTTATTTTACCTGTTCTTACGGTTATAATAATTATCATAAAAAACGGTTGGTCGGCATTAAGTTGGGAATTTTTAACAACAATGCCTAAAGACGGTATGAGAGCGGGCGGAATTTTACCTGCAATACTTGGAACACTTGCAATTGTTTCCTGTGCAATTTGTGTTACTTTACCGGTTGGTGTATTTGCTGCCATTTACTTAAACGAATATGCTAAAGATAATTTATTGACAAGAATAATAAAGCTTGCAATAGTAAATTTAGCGGGAGTTCCGTCGGTTGTTTACGGATTATTCGGGCTTGGTATTTTTGTTATGATGATGGGGTTCGGTGTGTCGATAATTGCAGGCGCATTAACTTTATCAATAATGGAACTGCCCGTAATTATAACAACTGCCCGCGGTGCTTTAAACAGTGTTCCTTATTCGTTTAGAGAAGCAAGTTGGTCACTTGGTGTAAGTAAATGGCAAACAATAAGGAGAGTCGTTTTGCCTAATGCTCTTCCGGGTATTATGACCGGAGCAATTTTAAGCATATCAAGAATATCGGGAGAAACTGCTCCTATTTTGTTTACTGCGGCAGCTTTTTATGTTCCTCATTTGCCTCAATCAATGTTTGATCAGGTTATGGCATTGCCGTATCATCTATACATTATATCAACACAAATACCTAATATGCCGAAAAATATAATTTTCGGAACGGCATTGGTGTTGTTACTAATGGTTCTTTCAATGAGTTTATTTGCAATAGTTGCAAGACTTTATTTTAGGAAAAAAAGAAAATGGTAGATAAAATAAAAGTTGAAAACCTTAATTGTTTTTATTCCGGAAAAAAGGTTTTAAAAAACCTGAATATTACCGTTAAAAAAAATGAAATTCTTTCAATAATAGGTCCTTCCAACAGCGGCAAAACTTCGTTTTTAAGAACATTGAACAGAATGAATGATATGAATGTTAATTTTTCAAGGGAAGGAAATATTTTTCTTGATGATAAAAATATCTTTGACATGAATCCCGAAAAATTAAGAACAAGAATAGGTATGCTTTTTGCAATGCCTATACCTTTACCTATGTCAATTTACGATAACATTGCTTATGCTCCCAGAGTATTAGGTTTAAAAAATAAAAAAAATATGGATGAAGTTGTAGAACAATCTTTAAAAGATGCATCTTTGTGGGATGAAGTTAAAGACAGACTTGATTCTTCGGCAATAAAAATGTCCGGCGGTCAACAGCAAAGACTTTGCATTGCAAGAATTTTGGCAATAGAACCGGAAGTTATTTTATTTGACGAACCTTGCTCGGGACTTGACCCTATTTCGACGGCAAAAGTTGAAGAAGCAATGTTAAAACTTAAAGAGAAATATACCATAGTTCTTGTTACAAATAATGTAAAACAGGCCTCAAGGGTTGGAACAAGAACCGCTTTCTTTTTAATGGGTGAACTTATTGAAGTTGATAAAACAAGAAATATATTTTTAACACCTAAAAATAAAAAAACGGAAGATTATATTACAGGAAGGTTCGGATAGTTTGGAGTAATTTTTTATGAACGGTAACGTAAAAATTAAAATCAAAGAACTTAATTTATATTACGGTAATTTTCATGCATTAAAAAATATAAATATGGATATTAGAACAAACAGAATAACCGCTTTAATAGGACCTTCGGGTTGCGGAAAATCCACATTGCTTAGAACATTGAACAGAATAAACGATACAATAGACGGTGTTCGAATTACCGGTGAAGTTATTATTAACGGTAAAAATATTTACGGTGAAGATATGCAGGTTGACAGGGTTCGAAAAGAAGTCGGAATGGTTTTTCAAAGGCCCAATCCCTTTCCGTTGACGGTTTATAATAATATAGCATTCGGACTTGAAATAAACAGAATGGTTAAATCAAAAAAAGAAACGGCAAAAATAGTGCAGGAAAGTTTGGAAGATGTTTTATTGTGGGACGATTTGAAAAATAATTTAAAAATGTCGGCATTGAATTTATCCTTGGAGCAACAACAGCGTCTTTGTGTTGCAAGAGTTATAGCAATAAAACCGCAAATAATTTTGTTGGATGAACCATGTTCGGCACTTGACCCTAAATCTACTGCCAATTTGGAAGAATTAATGCAGGAATTGAAACAAAAATATACACTTGTTATAGTAACGCATAATATGCAGCAGGCAGCAAGATTATCCGATGATACGGCTTATATGTTTATGGGTAATTTAATAGAATTTGACCAAACATCCACAATATTTACAAATCCGTCAAAAAAAGAAACGGATGATTATGTTTCGGGAAGGTTCGGCTAATTTAGAAGAATGTATGATTTGAAGTAATGATGTAAAAATCGCAAAGCGGAAAATACATTAAACTTCAAGTTCAGTAATGCAGCTAAGAATTTGTGGAACAAATTCGTTCTCAGCTGCTCAGCTTTAAACTATAAAATATGCAGTATTTTTTATGGAGGAAATATGAGGCAATTTGATTTGGAAATGAATAACTTAAAAAAACGGCTTGTGGATATGGCTGAAATTGTGCAGGAAATGATAAAATTTTCCGTTGATATGATAGTAAAAAGAGATATCAATTTGTCAAAAGAAGTTTTTAACAGAGAAAGAGAAGCCAACCTTACCGAAATAGTTGTTGATGATACATGTTTAAAACTTATTGCACTTAACCAGCCGGTGGGAACCGATTTAAGATTTATTACATCTGCAATGAAAATTAACAGTGATTTGGAAAGAATGGGAGATGAGGCCGTAAATATTTGTGAAATAGGTGAAGAATTGTTAAAGTATCCGAATTTAAAACCTTTGATAGATATTCCAAAAATGGCAGTTGCCGTAATTGCAATGGTAAAAGATAGCATAGAGGCATTTAATTTGAGTGATGCCGATCTTGCCGATACGGTTTTATCAAAAGATGATGAAGTTGACGAGCTGAAAAAAATAATAATAAAAGATTTGTTGGCTTTTATGACGAATACATCTGACCAAACGACATTAATAAGAGCAATAGATTTGATGTTTATAGCAAAAAGTTTGGAAAGATTAGGTGATCATGCAACAAATATTGCCGAAGATGTAATATTTATGGTGCACGGTAAAGATATAAGACATTTGAAAAGTTTGTAAATGTATTTGATAAAAAGGACTTGAATATTTTTATGTATTGTGCTACAATATTGCCATTGATATTCTATAATGTTAGTGAGGAATAGTTGATGTTAGGAATAGATATAGGAACACGTTTTACAAAAATTTGTAAAATTGTTGAAGATAAGCATTCCAATAAAATTTCAATTGCAAGCGGAATGTCAATGACATATCTGGATAATGCTACAAATCAAAAAAACAGCATAGAAAGAATTTTAAAATCCATCGGAATTACAAGTAAAGAAGCTTCTTTTTGTACAATAGAAGAAAAAGATATTATTTCAAGAGATATTAATTTGCCTAAGGGCATAGATCAGGAAAATTTGGACAGTGCCGTTACTCTTGCCGTTGAACAAAGTTTAACGGAAAATTTATCTAAAATGTTACATTCCTATACCGTTACAAGAGAAATATCGGAAACAGAAAATAATATATTGTTTATGGCTGTTCCAAAAACTAAAATTTTTCAAAGGATGAAAGAATTAAGCGGTATATTTCCTATTAATGTTGTCGGTGTTACTTCAGAAATGATATCCTTAGTGAATGCATTTAATTTTTTTGCTCCCGTATATAAAGAAACGGATACCGTAGTTTTAGTTAATATCGGAGATACGAATACAAATGTTGTAATTTTGAATAAAAAGAAAATAATTTTCGTAAAAGATGTTGCTTTTGGCGGTAAACATATAACTAAAGAAATATCGGATATGTATCATGTTCCAGAACGATTAGCCGAAGAAATTAAAAGAAGACCGGAACTTTGGTCTTCTTTGGGCTTAAATATAAGAAATATTTTAAAAAGAACTGCAGCCACATTGCTGGAAGTTATTTTTGAGTTAATAGAATATTGCTCTACAAGACAAAGTATTCTTTCCGTTGACAGAATACTTTTAACCGGCGGCGGAGCTTCTTTACATGGAATAGATTTTTTTGTAAAAGATAATTTGGGTATGAATACGGAGAAGTGGAACCCGTTTGATAATGAAAATATTATTGGAATTGAAAATAAAGATTTGGGTTTTTTTATGCCGGTTGCATTAGGATTAGCTTTGGAAAAGGTGGAAGAACAACATGTATAGTATGAATCTTGCTGCCTCATTGT
>ONEP01000049.1 GCA_900316875.1 Candidatus Ruminimicrobium bovinum | reverse complement strand
TGGACTACACTTTTGTATTTTAAAATCTTATGTACCGCTTTCGCGAAAAGTACACCGCGACTTTAAAATACTTCAGTTCGTCTCAAATTATTCGTTCTTTTTTAACGATAAACAAAAATTGTTCCACATTTTTCTGCTCTTTTTATAAATTGAGACAGTAGTTGTCGTAACAATTTTTAAAATATTTAGTAGTAAATAATAACTAAATTTTGTAAAATTAGGACAAAATAAATAAATGCAATAATAAAAAATTATGGAAATAAAATCATTAGAAAATAAAATATTATGTGGAGATTCGGCAAAAGTTTTAAAGAATTTTCCAGATAATTTTGTTGATTTAGTTGTTACTTCTCCACCTTATGATCAGTTAAGAAATTATAATGGATTCTCTTTAGATTTACATTCAATAGGAGTAGAACTATTCCGTGTGTTGAAAGAAGGAGGAATAGTTGCGATGGTAATACAAGATTCTACAAAAGATTTTTGCAAATCATTAACATCGTATAGAACAATTTTGGATTGGTGTGATAATATAGGATTTAAACTTTTTGAAACCGTTATATATCATAAAAATGGGACAGAAGGCGCTTGGTGGAAAAACAGATTTAGAGTTGATCATGAATATATGCCAATATTTTTGAAAGGTAAAAAACCACAATATTTTAATAAAGAACCATTAAAAATTCCTTCAAAACATGGAGGTAAAGTAATGACAGGAAGTGGTAATCGCAGAACGGATGGAACAACATCTAAAACCGTAACTAGAAAAATAAATATAATGAAATGTAGGGGAACAGTATGGGATTATATGATGGCAGGAGATAAAAACAATTTAAAGAGAATGCATCCGGCACCATTTCCAGATAAAATACCATATGATTTTATACAATGTTTTTGCCCTAAACAAGGAATAGTTTTAGATCCCTTTATTGGTTGCGGCTCAACTGCAGTCATGGCAGATAAATTAAACAGAAAGTATATTGGAATTGATATTTCAAAAGAATATTGCGAATTGGCTAAAAAAAGATTAAGTATAGAAAATAGACAGGAGGAAATAGATGCCTTCAAATATTGAAACTTTACTTAATGATAGAAGAGAAGAAAAAATAAATTATAATGACATAATAGAAAAATATCCTTGGATAGTGGAAGAAAACCATTGTTGTGTTTTAAGTCCTGATAGTGATGGCTTTTTATGTGGTTTATTTATGTCAAAGTTTAGAAATTGGAAAATCGTTGGTTTTTATGACGATAAACTTGCTGTTATTAATAGAGAGTTCTTAAATCAAAATCCTATATTCTTAGATGGTGAAATTTTTAGAAAAGGTATTAGAAGTATGGGACATCATATGGTAATGGTGAACAAAAGAAGGAAACCTACAAATTTTGATATTGGTTTTTCAAATTGTATTCAACCTAATCTTTTAAGACAGTATGATAGAAAAGAGTTTAGATTAAAATATCCTTTAGCAACTATTCATTTGTTAGTAAGTATTTTAGCATATGCTCAAAAAGAAAATAATCCTATAGTAATATCAGAAAAAGCAATACCACCACTATTCTTTACAGATGGTGTTTTTCAAGTATTATTTTCTTATCCTGAAAATGTATTGAATTGGTTGCAGTATTTACGTATAGATGAAACATGGAATCCTTTGAAACAAATATTTGAAAATGATAGATATACTGTTTTTACTTTAATGAAAGAAATGAATTCTTTTTTTAGAAAAAGAGATCAAATAAGTGTTAGCAGAGAAAGAGGTGATAGATTACGTATTTCAAATAAAGAAGGAAATCCTGAAAATATAAATAATATTGAAATGGGAATATGTAGTATTAATTTGGAAGCTAAAGATAGAATAAATAAGTTTATTGGTTTAGTTGCATCTTTAACAGATTGGAATTTTATTTGTGATGATTGGTTGTGCTGGGAAAATTTACAATATTTTAAGTTTACTAAGGGTAGTTTTAAAGAAGATGGAAAAAATATTACTAATGCTAATTTTTCAGAGTTTATAAATAGGAATCCTTTGTCTTGGGCTATGACATCTAATGATAATATAGAATATACTATAGAAACACCTGCAAAATTTCCATTTGATATATATAAGACAAAAATATAGGGAAAGTTTTATTTTATTTTCTTCTTTCTAACACAAAATCTTAAGGTCTTAAACAACAACGACGACAAACAACGAACCGCAAAAATCTTTAAATCCTTTGGAAACAACTAATGATGTGCCAAATATTTGTTTTTGTTATTTATCGGTGTGTTTTTTAATAAAATTGTCATAAAATACCCCCATAACTTGAATTTTTATATAAAAAACTGTAGAATAACAATACTTAACAGCAAAGAAACAGAAGATAGAGAATATACTTGCCTTGAAAAAATAAAAGATAATTATCCTAAATATGTCATAACAAAAAATGATTTGTTTCAACATAGAAATGGTATAAAACATATAAACATCGTTGATTTTATAAAATTAGAAAAAATCATTTGACATTACACTTCAGGCGGCAAATATTTCGTTATAGCTTAAAATATGTAAATCTTTTGAAAGCTAAGAATAAGGGGAAATAAACAATACAAACATTTCTATTTTGTTATTATTCTTGAGAAATAAATCCTATTGAGAACAACGGTTTTTTGTCTTTAGTATTGTTGTCTATTGAATCTGCAAGAATAATTTTCTTGTTTAAAGATAATCCTTTAAATTGACTTCTGCCTTTGCTTTTACCGCCTATTTCTATTGCGATATCTTCGTTATCTTCCAAAATATAATCTGCGGTTTTCTTTCCCGTTGTTGATTTTAAATAGAATATTTTTTTGTTTAATGCCCAAAAGGTTGAAATAAAAAAATCTTCTCTCAATGCACCTATACATTCCGTAAAATCTTTATAAATTAATCTGTAAGGTAAAGCCATTAAAATTTTCGGTTCTTTTAGAACATTAGTTCCTTTCGGAAATACCCGATACACAATAAATGCTCTTTCTAATAAAGAAAGATATTGTTCGGCTTTGTATTTAGTTATTTTTAAATTGTTTGATATACTTGTATAATTTATTCCATCCACATCGGATAATGCAATAAACCTTACTAACTTTTTTATTATTTCCGTTTCATCTACGGTTATAGGTTCTATTTTAGGAATATCCTTATTTATAACGGTTTCAAGTATGTTTTTTAATAATGGTAGTACATCAGGTTCTTGTAAAGCAAAAGGCATTAAGTCGCCTTTTAAATAAGAATAAAAATATTGACTGTATTGCAAATATTTAACAGGAATTTCTTTGTTATAAATATCTTTAGAACTGATATTATCAATTTTCTTGTCGTATTTAAAGTTTATATATTCCATAAATGAAAAAGGATATAATGTTTTTAATAAAAGTCTTCTTGATAAGTCGTATTTTGATTTATACATTCCTAATGCAGTAGAACTTGTTAAAAATATTTTGATGTTTCTTGTTTCAAAAACATCGTAAAGCATTTTTAATTCTTTATCAAAGTTTTTATATGTATGAACTTCATCAAGAAAAAAAATTTTAATTTTTAAAGTTTCATTTAATTTTTTTATTATTTCAAATAAATCATCATCTATTGTATCAACAGAAATGTAGAAAGAATTTTTGTAGTAATTAGCCAATTGTTTTAAAAGAATTGTTTTACCTACACCTCTGGGACCGACAATTCCCACAAAATGTTTTCCTTTAGAATTTGTTAATTTATAAAACAAATTTCTAAATTTTGTATATTTTTTAACGGATTCTTTTGCTATTGAATCTAATTCTATAAGTTTATTTATATCCACAATAAATCTCTTAAAATATAATTTTGTAAAATTATTTTACAAAATAATATATATTTTGTCAAATATTTTTATAAAACATAATAATCTTTGTTTTTGTAATAAAATTTGTATAGCAAATAAATAGTTAAAAAACAAATAAAAAATACTTGAACTTATTTGTCTCATTTGAGACAATTAACTTAAATCTTTTAACTAATACAACAAACGCCCAATAACTTTATTTCCGAACAATTTGTAAATCTTTTGAATACACCAACGGCAGTAATAAAATTGTTATCATTTTGACAAAAATTTTATTAAATAATACAATGAAACAAAAGTGCGTATTTACGCATTTTTGTAAAGTAGACTGTTCTAAAGGAGGGTAAATGATTTTTAAAAGAGATTCTTATATTAATAAATTAATAAATAATAAAAATAATAGTTTTATCAAAGTTATTACAGGTATAAGAAGGTGCGGAAAATCTTACCTGTTATTTAATTTATATTACAACTATCTGCTATCTATAGGTGTTGATAAAAAACATATAATTGCTATTAATTTGGAAAATGACGAATATGAAAATTTATATGACAGAACTAAATTAAGAGAATATATAAAAAGTAAAATT
>ONEP01000128.1 GCA_900316875.1 Candidatus Ruminimicrobium bovinum | reverse complement strand
CTCACCGGTTCCGAAACTTATTATATTAATTCCCTGTGCCTGTAATTCTTTTGCTTTTGTATCAAGTGCCAACGTCGGTGAAGGTTTTATTGCCTGAACTCTTTTTGATAAAAACATTTTTTTATCCTCTTGCATAAAATATGGATTGTTTAATTAAATTGATTAATTATACTATATTTTTAAATAAAAACAAAAAACAAAAAACAAAAAATATTTTATAATTTTTTACTTTACTTAAAAAACATAAATTTAGTAAAATCAAATATTGTGTTATAAAATGAAAGTGTAAGCGTAAGTTGTTTTGTCGGAGGTTTGAAGATGATAAGAGCAATTTATTTGAATAACGGTGTTTGCGATTATGAGTTTGAAGTTGAACAAATAAGTAATACCTATAAAAACGGTTCAACATTAATGTGGGTTGATATTACACTTGAAAAAGGTGATTTGTCTACCGACGAAATTGCACTTTTAACCGATACGTTTAAATTTCATGAACTTTCCGTTGAGGATTGTCTGTTTCCGCTGTATAATCCGAAAGTTGAAGAATTTGATAACTATTTGTTTGTCAGCACACACAGTATAAGATTAAAAGCCATAGATTTATCCGAATTTGACGAATCGGTTTATGAAGTTGATATATTCTTGTCAAAAAATCTTATAGTTACCGTTCATACCGAGGAATTGCAATTTATTGACGGACTTATGCAAAAAGCAAAGTTAAAACCTTTGATAGAATTAAAAAGTATTGATAATTTACTTTATAACATATTATCAAAAATAGTTGATAATCTTGAAAGAACAATGGATAAAATAAGTGATAAAATAGATTTGCTTGAAGATAAGGTTCTTGAAAATCCGAGTCCGGATTTGATGGAAGAAATACTTGATTTGAAAAAAGTTTTGTTGTCGATGAGAAAAATTTCCGATCCTCAAAAAAACGTATATTCGTTTTTTTCAAGAGAAAATAATGAATATGTTAACCCTTCATATTCGGCTTATTTCAGAGATGTAACGGATCAGCTTGACAGGTTAAATAAAACAATAACATATAATTCGCAGATGATAGGTTCTTTAATTACCGTTTACATGTCATCGGTAACTATTAAATTAAACGAAACGATGAAATTTTTAAGTATAATAGCAACAATTTTTTTACCGGTTCTTATATTCGCAAGTTATTACGGAATGAATGTTGCTTTTCCGGAAATTGCAATTTTCGGCCAAACGGGAACTTGGTTTTTTGCATTGTTTTTAATAGTTGTTTCAACTTTCGGGATTTTTCTTTACATGAAAAAGAAAAAGTGGTTTTAATTTGATAGAATAAACGAATATATATTTGAAAATTAGGGAGTTTATATGAGAAAAATAAAAATATTTTTTTATGATAATTGGGGTAAAATAGTAATTATATTATCAATAATAATATTGTTGTTTCTTACCGTATGGGGTTTAAGCAAGCTTGAATCTTTTTACAGGAATATGACAATAGCAACGCTCCCAATGCAAATATTGATAGGCGGGCTTCATGCTATGGTATTTGTCGGTGCATATTTGTATTTTATGAGGGGCGGTTTCGGTAAAGTTAAGAAAAACAGAATAAAAGCAAGTGATATAAATGTAAAATTCAGTGATGTTATAGGGCTTGACGGTGCCAAAAAAGAAGCAATGGAAGTAGTTCAGTTAATAAAAGATTCCGCAAAAGTAAAGAAGATAGGCGGTAAAATAGTTAAAGGTATTATTTTAATGGGGCCTCCGGGATGCGGAAAAACTTTACTTGCAAAAGCCATTGCAACCGAAGCCAAAATGCCGTTTTTGTCAATGTCTGGCAGTGAATTTGTTGAAGTTTTTGTCGGTGTAGGTGCTTCAAGGGTTAGACAGTTGTTTCAAAAAGCAAGAAAACTTGCTTATGCCGAAGGTGCATGTATTTTGTTTATAGACGAAATTGAAGTTATAGGAAGAGGCAGAACTTTTTCGTATATGGGCGGGGGAGAAGAAACAAACAGCACACAGAATCAGTTGCTTGTTGAGCTTGACGGTTTGGAAAGTAAAAAAGATAATATTATAGTAATAGCCGCAACAAATGCAAATGAAAATGTTCTTGATAAAGCTCTTTTAAGGCCCGGAAGGTTTGACAGAAAAATCCGCATAACGTTACCTAATTTAAAAGAAAGGGAAGATCTTTTTAAATTTTATCTTAAAAAAGTAAAAGTTGCTCCTAATGTTGATGTTTCAAAATTGGCAAGAAAAGCCGTTTATAAGTCCCCTGCGGAAATTGAAAATATAATTAAAGAAGCTGCTTTGGTTGCTACAAGAAACGGTAAAGAAACGGTGGATATGAGTGATATTTCATCGGCAATGGACAGGATAGATTTAGGTTTGGAAAGCCATATAACAATGACACCTAAAGAAAGGGAAATGACCGCTTATCACGAAGCAGGTCATGCCGTAACTTTATATTATTTGCATCCGACCGATGATGTTTTTAAGGCAACAATAAAATCAAGGGGTGATGCACTCGGGTTGGTTGCTCATAATCCTAAGGAAGAATGGCATACACAAAATAAAGAAAAGCTTATTGCCGATATTATGGTAGCACTTGCCGGATACAGCAGTGAAAAAATTAAATACGGAACAACATCTACCGGTGTATCTTCGGATTTTACAAAAGCAATGGCAATTGCAAATGCAATGGTTTGGCAGTTCGGCATGGGAGAAAAAGGTTTTATAGGAGATTTTACCGCAATACCTAAAGAAAATTTGTCAACGGATTTGAAAGAAAAATTAAACGAACAAACTATGGCAATATTGAATTTATGTTTGGAAAGAGTTGATAAATACCTTAGCGAACAATGGGATATAGTAGATAAAATGGCACAAGCTTTGCTTGAGAAGGAAGAACTTGATTATGACGATATAGAAGAATTATTTACAAAATACGGTAAAAACAGAGAAAGAATTCTTGATACAAATGTTACAAGCAAAAATATAAAAACGGAAACCGTTAATGCTTAAATACTTAATTTGTTCTTTGGCTATGTTTTTTTCTTTTTGCTCTTGTGCTCCGAGTTTTCCTAAAGAAACTTTAGTGCAGGATATAGAAAAGATTATTGAAAAAGAATCGGGAATTTTACCGAAAGTTGAAATTATAAAAGATACTTTGTATTTGGATTTGGAAATGGAAGATATTGTATCTTTGCAGAGTGAAGTTGTTTCAAAAGCAATAAGTTCTTTGCAAAGTGCCGTTTTTGCAATTACAAGGGTTGCATTAAGTTCAGATGCCGATATTAAAATTATAGTGGTTACGGCTTATGACCCTAACTTTCAGGTTGCTTTAAGAATGTTTCAAAATATAGACGATGTAAAAAGTTATTTTTATCAAAGAATATCAAGAGGCGATTACGAACAAAGACAACTTATAGAAATGGAAAATCCGGAAACGGCTCGTGATGCGGTATTGGATAAACATTATATCACAATGGATGAATTTGTCTCACGGCTTGTTATTTCCCAGCTGAATATGTCCGGCAGAACAAATCCGTTTATTGCAAATCTTTTAACGACATTAAATTTAAAATATTATTATATTAATTCCGGGGTAGTTTATCTTCACTCGTCAGGTGACGGTGAAATTTTATCTTCAAAGTTTATAAAACAAATTATAACGTCGGAATTTAAGAAAAATATAGAAAAATACAAAATAGAAACTATGAAATCGGCGGTTATTTTGGATAAAGAAAATAACTCTGTTTTGGAATTGGATTTGAAATAGTTATTTAAAAATTGTTAAAATTATATAAATTATTTTTTGGAGATTTAAATGGAATTATTTAAAATGGCAAAAGAAGCAATGTCAATGAGAAGCAAATTGAAAGAAATGGAAAAAGTTTTAAAAGCCAAGGTAGTTGATGTTGAATATAAAGGTGTTAAAATAAAAATAAATGCAAAGAGTGAAATTTTGGATTTAAAGTTGCCGGAAGATGTTTTAAGTAAATCAGTTAAAGATGTTGAAAAATTGGTTTTGTCGGCTTTTCAAGAGGCAATAAGTCGTTCCCAAAAAGAAATGGCCGAAGAATCTAAAAAAATGATGGGCGGTTTAAATATACCTGGATTAAATTAAAAAAAATATAAACGGGAGAGAATATGAAAAAATTATTTTTTTCTTTAGTTGCTTGTTTGTTTTTCAGTGTTGTTTGTTTTGCCGAAAAAACGTTTTTTATTGCCGGGAAAATAGATATGCCGAAAGAAGTAAGGAATACAAGTGTTGTAGTAGATATTTCCGGTACTGCGGATTTACAGGTTAAGCCCGACAGAAAAGGTAATTACATAGCCGAGGGGCTTCCTGCAGGCGGGAGTTACACTATATCTGTTGTTTTACCCGGTTATGAAGCAACTCCGCAAACGAGAACCGTTGATGAGTTAAGTAAAAATATAATGTATGAAGATTTCTCTCTTAAAAAAATTCCGGAAGCAAAGCATAAATTTAAAACAAATTTTGAAAATGAAACCGGTTTTGATGATGATATTGATGATATAGATATGATAGACGTTAAAACAAATAAAGTCAAAAAAGCAAAGAATAAAAAAGATACAAAAACTGTTGCAAAAAAAGATAAAGCAAATTCGGCTGTTGCAGCAAAGGCAGCAACTACTAAAAGTAAAGTTGCAACAAAATCTAAACAAGCCGATAAAGCTGTTACTGCCAAAAAACAACCCGCAAAAGCAACTGCAAAAAAAGATGATTTGTTTGATGATATAGATGATGAGGACATCTTATCCGAGCAGGATGTTTTTGAACCTAAAAAGAAAGTTGGTTCATCTTCAAAGGCGAAAAAAGATGATTTGTTTGATGATGACGATTTGGGATTTGAAGAAGATGATTTGTTTAATGAAGATTTGTTGACGACAAAAAAAGATAATGTAAGTAAAAAAGCCGAAAAAGGAAAAAAACAGGTAAACAAAGCCGTTAACAAAACAAACGATGCAATATCCGATACGGTTGATGATTTTGATTTGAATTCCGATGCGGATTTGCTCAACGATGAAGATTTGCTTTCCGAACCTAAAAAAGAACTTACCAAACAAGAAAAGAAAAAATTAGAAAAAGAAAAGAAGGAAGCGGAAAAGAAAGCCAAAAAAGAAGCAAAAGAAGCTGAAAAGAAAGCTAAAAAAGAAGCAAAGGAAGCAAAAAAGAAAGCCAAAAAAGGAGTAAAAGAAACAGCTGCTGTTGCTTCCGATAAACTTGATGAAAGTTTGGATTTTACGGATGAAGATTTATTACTTGATGAAGAATTGAATCAAACAAAAAATAAAGCTTCTAAAGCAAAAACAGCAATAAAAAAAGAAACGGATTTTGATGAAAACCTCGGTGATGATTTCTTAGATGAATTGGATGATACAAGCTTAAATAAAGCTAAAAATGTAAAATCCAAAAAAAACATAAATGCAAAACTTACAAATGCCGAAGCCAAACAAAGAGCAAAGTTGGAAGCTAAACAATTTGACGGTGAATCGGATGACTTTTCTTATGAAGAACCTGTTGAAGATGAGTTAGAAGTTGAAACCGAATATGTATCAATATCAGGCAGGGTTGTAAAAGGTAAAGCCGGTGTTAAAAATATTAAGTTGAATTTGGTAGGTTTAAGTAAACCTGTTACAGCAACGACAGACAGTAACGGTTTTTATAAATTTGACAAACTGCCGGCAGGTAAAGATTATGTGGTTGCCGTTGTAGCCGGTAAACAGAATTTAAAAATTTCTCCTATGTCAAAAGTTAATAAAAAATTAACAAGAGATGCTAAAAATCAAAATT
>ONEP01000062.1 GCA_900316875.1 Candidatus Ruminimicrobium bovinum | reverse complement strand
TCTTGTGAAATGTATAACTTTATCATATTCTCTAACAAGTTTTATAATTTTAATTTTATCAAAATCATTTCTTGTCATTCTGTCTAAGATGTCAAATATGATATGCTTTATCTCTTGATGTTTCTTTACATATTACAACATTTCTAAAAAATTCTTCCTTTCTTTCTTGCCCCAGGCAGATTCTGAGACTTTCCAAATTTTTACAATCTCAAGATTGTTCTGCTGAGCATATTGTTTAGCCAATTTCTCTTGAGCATCAAGAGAATAATTATCTTCCTGTCCTTTACTACTTACTCTTAAAAATAATATAGCTTTTTCTTTATAGTTATTATTAATCTTTCTTAACATTTTTTGTGCTCCTTTAAAAGTTCTTTAATTTGGTATTCGTTAATTTTATTAACCTTAGCTTTTCTTGTTAGCCAATGGTTAATAGTAACAACACTAACACCTAATATTTCTGCCAATTTTTGTTGACTTATCTTATTTTTTAGACGATAATTGTCTAATTCAGCTATTAAATCAATGTTGTTTTCTTCTAACATTGTTTAAAACCTCCATATTAAATAGTATTTAAGTTTATTAAACTATATTTGTATTATACAATGTTTGTTGTATTAAATACAAGCAAAACTAAACTATCCTGATAAAATATATTCCATTGTTCTATTCCTCCTTTTTATTTATATTATTTTGCTTAAAGTCATATTTGCCTTGTGCCACATAGATTCTCTTATTAACGGAATATGCTTTCCTTGATATATCTTTCTTTTATAAAAGAATTTTCCAAAGTAGAATGGATTTTGAATTATATTGATAAGTTTGCGGGGATTAATTCCTACTTTTATTGATAATTTTATAAACTTCTCTTTTGTCATTTTTCCTTTAGATAAAATTTCAAAAATTTCTTTTATTTTTTGAGCTATTTTATTATTTATATCTATCATTCTTGTTCGTGGATTGTTTATATATCCCAACGGAGCTTTTAATGGAAGTATTCCATATTTTGCTTTTTCAAGCATTCCAATTTTGGTTTTTTTTGATGTATCATTTGATATTTTTTTAGCAACAGCAATATCCAAATCAGTTAAAGCAAGTCCTTCTGGAGAAGGACTTACTATACATTTCATTTTGTCTTTTACAAAATGTATAGTTTTGTTATTTTGTCTAACAAAATCATATATTCTTTGTGTATCAAGAAGATTGCTATTCATTATTTCTTCAGAGTAAAAAATAATATGTTTTATTTCTGGATGTTTTGTAATGTATTTAAGCATATCTATTATTTTTTCTCTTCCTTTGATGTTCCAAGAACTTTCTATACATTTGTAGCTTTTTGTAAGTTGTAGATTATTAGCCTTTGAATATTTCAAGATTTCTTTTTCTTGAAATTCTAAAGAATATTTTATTGTTCCATATGAAGATGCTTTACAATATCCTACTGCTTGTTCTGCCTTTTTAATAAAATTATTCATTTTTAGTTCTTCTGTTAAATTTTGTAACATTTTATTTTCTCCTTTTTTTTGAATTAAATTTTGTCTTTCTTTACTACTTTTTACTTCATTGTTCTTTTTTATCATTTTCTTTTCCTCTCTTTTTAAATATTTTACTTCTCTACTACTTTTTACTTCTTTGGTTTTAGTAACCATTTTTACATCCTCCTGGAATTTATATTTTTAAACAACTTTTTTAATAATTTCAGTAACTTTCCCGAACTCTATAACTTCAAGATTATGTTCAAACTTTACATCATTAATGTTGTTGTCTAATTTTTTAAGTTTTTCTACTAATTGATTCGGATTATATGAACCATAACAATCAATAGTTGTTGCTATATCCGAATGTCCGAAATTTTGAGAAACTATTTTTATTTCTTCTCCGTAAGGTATTTTTGACAAGATTAGATTTATTGCTAAATCTCTATATCTATGTGGACTATAATAGGTAATGTTTCTTTCTTTACAAAGATTAGTTAATATTTTTACAAAACCAGTGCCGGAGATAAACTCTTTTGAAAGTTTGCTCCGTTTAAAGCTTAAATTGTCTGTATCTTTAATACATTGCATTTTAGGGAATAATGGGTCAGCTTTTTTAAATCCGTTATCCTTTAAATAGTTATACCAATCAACAAAAATATCCACCAACTCATTATCAAAGTGAAAAATTTTTGAAACTATAGTCTTTCCGAACTTTGTTCTTGTATTAAACCGTGGATATTGCTTTACTATTAAATTATCAATATCTATACACTGCATTGATAAACTAACTAAAGCATCTACCCTTACACCAGTCAGGTATAAAAAGGATATTAAAGCTCTATCCCTTTTATCCTTATCGGTTTCATTAGGAATGGAGTTTACTAACTTTTTTACATAGTCTAAAGTTGGATATTCCTTAAATTCCTGTTTATTACAATACTCTAATTTCTTATCCTTTCTTGATAAGTTAAAGTATTCAAATTTATCACTTAAAGATTTAAATCCTTTTTGATTACTTAACCATTCATAAAAATTATAAAGTTGTTTCATATACATTATGAATGTTTTTTTGCTTAAATCGGTATTTAATAGATTTTTTGCTTCTATTATATTATCAACCGTTAATTTAGAGTATTGTTTATTCTTTATAACTTCATTAAACTTTCTTATACTTCTAAGAAATATTTTCTTTGTATTTATAGATACTCCTTTACTATCAATTAAATAATTTGAATAGTTCCTTATAATTTTTTCATTACTTTCTTTTTTCAATTTTTTCACTCCTTGTTTAATATTGTGAACTTTAACCTATGGAGAGCTATACTATATACTCTCACAATCAATAAGTTGTTGTTCATTAGTTGTTTCTATCATCCTATTACTGAAAATTCTTACAACTTTTGAATTACATATATTGCAGATACCTTTTTTAATACACAATTCACAGTTGCCTATCTTCTTTCCAGTATTTTCTATGATTACCTCTTTAGCTGTAACAGCTTTTTTACATTTACAACAGAAGAATTCATTATCTTTTATTTTGTTTGTAATCTTTTCTGTTCTAATCGACCTTTTATAAATTCTTTTATACTACTGCCAGAAAACAACAACGGATAAGAACTTTCTATAGATTTCATACCTTTTGCATAATACTTGTAAACACTTCTAACATTAATATTTAGCTTTCTTGCTATTTCTTTTGCCGTATATGTTTCGTAATCACTTATAGAACGATATTTCTTCAATCCTTTCATTTATGCTACCTCCCTATTAATGAAACATTCTTTGTATTTAGCTTTCAGTTCCCTAAGATACAATTCAAACTGCAATATGTTTTTTACAGCTTCTAATGTTTCTTCATCCGATAAATTTTCATTAATGTATTTTTTTTCCAAGAAATACTAACTTGCTTTCTGTTTCTGTCATTTACAACACATCCATTTAATTTAAAGATTTTTAATATTTTTCTAATAGTTTTAAGCATCTAAAGATTTGTCTTCTTTGGAATGTTTTTTATAAAGGTAATAATATACCTGAACAATTTTTTAATTATCAAAAATTATTTTTTATTAATTTTTTATTTTTTATTTGATTATTTTTTTTATTGATTATTTTATTATTAGATTTTTATATTTTATTTTGTATTTTTTTTATTTATATAAATTTTTATTATTTATTATTAGTTTTTTGTTTTTTATATTTGAATATTTAAATTTAATATATTTCATTATTATTTTTTTTTATTATTATTTAATTTTTTTTATTATTTTTATTCATTTTTTATATTTTTCAATTTTTATAATTTTTAATTTATTATTATTTATTTTTAATTTTTTAATTATTTAAAATTGTTTTATTATTTTTTTAATTTTGTTTTACAATTTGGCATATTAGCTAAATTAGCTAAATTTTCGCTATTTTATTTATTTTTTATTATTATTTTTTATTGTTTTATTTTTATTATTTTTTTTCTTTTTCTTTTT
>ONEP01000051.1 GCA_900316875.1 Candidatus Ruminimicrobium bovinum | reverse complement strand
TAAAAATTCTCTTTTTCGCACTCAGTGTCGCCATTCGTTTGAAATTTTTAAAGCCGTGCGACAACTTGAATTTTCCTAACATCTAAAGGAAGACGGAAAATTCTTCAAACAGTGTCGCACTAAAAAACTTTATAAAATTTATAGTTTTTTACTCTAAAAATTTCTGCACTCATAAGCGGCTCCAAGTCGTGCTTCAAAAGAAATTTTTAAAATTGTTTTTGTTGTTAATTCAAACTTATCAGCTTTTCAGCTGTTGTTATAAAGGAGTATATCATGGCAGAAGATACAAACAAACCGACGGAAACCACACAGGCAGAACCTGTTTTACAGCCGGGTATTGTTCCTACAAACCTTGAAGATGAAATGAAGGCTTCATACATTGATTATGCAATGAGTGTTATTGTGGGAAGAGCATTACCCGATGTTCGTGACGGCTTAAAACCCGTGCACAGAAGAATTTTATATGCAATGAAGGAAATGGGTGTAAGAAGAAACACTCCTTATAAAAAATCGGCAAGAATCGTGGGAGATGTTTTGGGTAAATATCATCCTCACGGAGATACCGCCGTTTATGATGCAATGGTCAGAATGGTGCAGGATTTCTCTATGAGATATCCGCTTATCGACGGGCAGGGAAACTTCGGAAGTGTTGACGGTGATGACCCGGCAGCCATGAGGTATACCGAAGTAAGAATGGATTACATTGCCGATGAAATGCTTGCCGATATCGATAAAGATACGATAGATTTTATACCGAACTACGACGGTTCGCTTCAGGAACCGTTGATTCTTCCTACAAAATTACCGGAACTTTTAATAAACGGTTCTTCCGGTATTGCAGTCGGTATGGCAACAAATATCCCCACACATAATTTGTCCGAAATTATAGACGGAACAATTGCTTTTATAGACGATCCGGAAATTTCAATACAGGAATTAAGTAAATATATAAAAGGTCCGGATTTCCCGACGGCAGGTTTAATTTTAGGTAAAGCCGGTATTAAAGAATATATGGAAACGGGTAGGGGCTCGGTTAAAATGAGAGCCAAAACCGAAATAGAGGAATTAAAAAACAGGCAGGCAATAATAATTACCGAACTTCCTTATCAGGTAAATAAAGCCATGCTTATTACCTCTATAGCACAACTTGTTAAAGATAAAAAAATAGACGGAATTTCCGACTTAAGAGATGAAACCGACAGAGACGGAATGAGGGTAGTTATAGAGCTTAAAAGAGATGCAAACGCACAGGTTGTTTTAAACCAGTTATTTAAACATACACAAATGCAAACATCGTTCGGTGTTATAATGCTTGCTTTGGTTAACAATAAACCGAAAGTATTAAACATTAAAGAGATGTTGTATCATTATGTTGAACACAGAAAAGTTATAATTGTCAGAAGAACTAAATTTGAACTTAAAAAAGCAGAAGCTCGTGCACACATATTGGAAGGTTTAAAAATTGCAATCGACAATTTGGATGCCGTTGTAAAAACAATAAGACAATCCCCCGATACCGATACCGCACGGCTCAGCTTAATGGAAAAATTCAGATTATCAAAACTTCAGGCACAGGCAATACTTGATATGAAGTTGCAACAGTTAACAGGGCTTGAAAGGAAAAAGGTCGATGACGAATATATTGAAGTTATTAAAAATATAGAAAGGTTAAAATCCATTCTTGCAGACCAAAGAAAAGTTTTAACCATAATCAAAGACGAATTAACCGAATTAAAACAAAAATACGGCGATAAAAGAAGAACACAAATTACAATAGATGAAGGCGACTTCAATATTGAAGATTTAATTAAGGAAGAAGAAGTTGTAGTTACGGTTTCAAATGCAGGATATATAAAAAGAATTCCTATAGATACATACAGAGTTCAAGCTCGCGGCGGTAGAGGAGTTGCGGCAATGACAACAAAAGAAGACGATTTTGTTGCAAAAATGTTTGTAACCTCCACCCACTCTTATCTCTTGTCGTTTACAACAAGGGGCAGGTTATACTGGTCAAGAGTATACGAAATTCCGGAAGGAACAAGAACATCCAAAGGAAAAGCCATCGTCAATATAATTCAGTTATCAAGTCCTGACGAAAAAATAACGGCATCAATTCCTATAAGGTCATTTGCTCCGAAAGATATAAAAGATGAATACTTGTTAATGTGTACCAGAAAAGGAACCATCAAAAAAATTGCATTGTCGGAATTTGCAAACCCCAGAAAGGGCGGCATAATAGCAATTAAACTTGAAGACGGCGATGTTTTGATGGATGTTAAAAAAATAGATAAAAACCCAGAAGTTATAATTGCAACCAAAAAAGGTATAGCAATAAGGTTTAAAGAACAGGATGTTCGTGCGATAGGTAGGGCAGGCCAAGGGGTAAGAGGTATATCACTTGAAAAAGATGATGAAGTTATAGGTATGGAAGTATTTTCACCGGAAGATGTTTTCTTGTCCGTTGCAGAAAACGGTTACGGAAAAAGAACCGAAGTCGGTAAATACCGTCTGCAAAAAAGAGGCGGTAAAGGTGTTATCAATATGCAAACATCCGAAAGAAACGGTAATGTTATCTACATCGGTAAAGCAAACGAAGGACAGGTAATGCTTATTACCGAACACGGTATAGCAATAAGAAGTAAAGTAGATAAAATTTCGGTTATCGGCAGAAATACACAGGGTGTTAAACTTGTTCGTCTTGAAGAAGGCGATAAGGTAGCATCGGTTGCAACCGTTGTTACCGATGACGAAAATGAAAAAGAAAATTCATCCGATGAAGAAGGTAAGAAGATTAAATAATATTAGCAACGAAAATAAGTAAATTTAAGGTTTTAAGCAAAACAGGGGCAAGAATTTCTTGCCCCTGTTTTTTATGTCGGGAAAAGCAAATAATACGGTTCAAATATATTATAGTTTTAATTGCACAACACTTGACATTTTTAAGTATTTGGTTTATAGTTATATTATAAACAAACTATACACTAAGGAAAATAGAGTATGGAAATGTTAAAAGAAATAGAAAGTAAAAAAGAATTACTTGATAAAATTTTAAAGAACAAACAGGCATTAAGAGTATTTAGAACATGGTTGCTTACCGAGCTTGCATATACATCAAATAATATTGAAGGTAATTCTTTAACAAGAAAAGAAACGGTTTTTGCAATTACAAAAGGTTTAACGGCAAGTTCCGTAAAACCGATAAAAGATTATCAGGAAATAATAAATCATGCAAAAGCTTCAAAGTTAATTTTAAAATTATCACAAAACAATAAAGTTATTACGGAAAATGATATTTTAAATATTCATAAGGAAGTTTTAAACGGCTTGGAAGATGATGATTGTATCGGAAAATACAGAAATGTAAAAATAAGAATTTCCGGTTCAAAAGTTATTGTCCCTCATCCTTCAAAAATAAAAAGTTTGGTGGAAGAATTAATTGATTTTATAAATTCAAAACAACTCAGTGTTATAGAAACGGCACTTATTGCACATTTCAAATTTATAGCGATAAATCCTTTTATTGACGGTAACGGCAGAACCGCAAGACTTTTGTTGAATTTAATACTGTTAAAAAATAATTACTATCCCGTTATAGTTAGAGCAAGGGACAGAAAAATATATATTAAAAGTATTGAAAAAGGCGAATTGAAAAATGATTTATCGTTATACAGAAATTTTATGTATAAAGCGATAGATAAATCTTATCAAACATATATTGATATGTTTGATAATAAACCGGAATCCGATAAAGAACTTTTAACAATAAGTAAATTTGCAAAGGCGGCAGAAGTTCCCGTATCAACGGTTCGGTATTATTTAAGGGTCGGTAAATTAAAACCTGTTTCAATTACCGAAAGTGATTATATGTTGTTTTCAAAAGAACAAATAAAGGTTTTTAATAAAAAAAAAATAAATTTGAAACGGCTTTTATAAAAGGGGGATTTATGAAAAAAATATTATGTGTTTTAAGTTGCATATTTATTATGTTTGTTTGTTATTCTTTCTGTTTTGCCGAAACTGACGTTCGTTATCAGGGTAAAGTTTGTAAAATGGAAATTTTTAGCACGGGTGATGTAAGTTCGCGAAATAAATTTACAATTGTAAAAAATGAAGTTGAAAAATTCTGTACGGATAAATACATATATGATATAAAAGTATTTGTCGAAAAAGGTGAATATGTATTTATTGTTTTTTATAATTGAGCGGTGTGGTTAAATTCCGGTTTTTAAAAATGAAATTATAATCGGAGCAAATAACAGTATAAATATTGTAGGAAATATCAGCAATGTCATCGGTATTAACATTTTAACCGGGGCTTCTTGCGCTTTCTTTTCGGCAAGGGCGGCATTTTCCGTTTTAAGTTGGTTTGAAATTTTATTTAGTGCTTCCGCCATGCCAAGACCTGACTTCAAAGAAAAATTAACGGTTCTTACAAACATATCAATTTGAGTTAAATTATATTTTTGTGCAAATTCTTCAAATGCCTTTTCAACGGGTAATCCGAAATTTATTTTTGAATTTATATCTTGTATTTCATCGGCTAAAACACCGTCAATTACGGTTGCAAGTTTTATTAAAGCATTATTAAAATCAATTCCGGCAGACATCATAACCGAAAGTAAATCCGCAAAATCGGGAAGTTGTTTTAAAATTAAATTGATTCTTTTTTTATAATCCTGAATAATTTTTAAATAAGGTAAAATAAAAAATAAAATTGATGCGCATAACAGTGTAACAACATCAAATCCTATAAGTATAAAAATTATAAATACGGCAAACATAGCGGAAATTATTTGCAGTATTATCAGATTATATCCGTTTATGTAAACATAAGGAATATTCAATATTTTTGTCATTAAAACGATTTTTTGCGAATAATTATCAAGATGTTTTATTTTTCTTTTCCGTAAAAAAACAGCTGACGGATTGATTGTTTTTAATAAAAATTTAAATAAAAAATATTTATCGTTATTTTGTTGTGCTTTGTAATTATTTTTATTTTTGTTTAAGTTTAAAATTGAAACAATTAAGTAATGTATCAAAATAAAAAGAACCGTAAATATACATAATATTATAAACGGAAAATATATCATAAATCGGGCTCCGCAATTTTGCTCATCAAAAAAGAACCGGTTAAAATCATTATACATGAAACAAGCAAAATTAAATTACCTAAAGTTGTCGTCCATAAAATTCCCATTATATCCGGTTCTGCAAGGCAAACAAAAATAACTATAAATACAGGAACTATACTTATAATTGTTCCCGATATTTTACCTTGTGCCGTTAAAGTTTCAACTTTTGAATAAATAGAAATTCTTTGATTTACGGATTGTTCTATTTTATCCAAAATATCGGACAATTTTGCACCGGTAATATTTGAAATTCTGATAGAATCAATAAATAATTTATATTGACGATTTTTTATATTTTGACAACTTTTTAACAAAGCATCGTCCAAGTTTATTCCGTAAGAAACGGATTGTGAAATATTTTTAAATTCATTTGATAAAGGCGGTTTTATCTGTTCTGCCACGGTATCAATTGTCTGTATTAAAGTTTGTCCGGAAAGAAGTGAATTTTTAAAAAGTCTTATTGCATAAACGATTTGTTTGTTAATTTCGGTTTCCGTTTTCTGTTGTTTTTTATTTTTTTGTAAGATATAAACATAAACGGCAACAAACAAAAATATAAAAGCAAAAATGATATTAAAAATCAGCGTTATTAAAACAAACAAAAAAACCGATAAATATAAATTTTTATTTTTAATGTTTTTTAATGTTGTATTTGAAGTTGATTTTAAACTTTTTAAAATAAAACATATTGCATAAAAGCAGAAAAGCGTAAAAGAAATAAAAAACAGTATCAAATATAAATTACTCATCAAATAAAATTCTCCGGTATATTTATAATATTAAAACTTTTATTTTCTTCATCATATTTGAATATCGGTATAAGTTTATAAATACATGTCTTGTCTTTTTCAAGTGCAACTATCTCATAAATTTTTCTTGTTCCGTCGGGAAATCTTTTTATTTGAACTATTATATTTATTGCCGATGCTATCATTGAAGTTATAGATTTTTCCGGTAATTCAACACCGGCGGTTAAAGCCATTACAACAAGTCTTGAAATTGCATCGGAACAAGAATTGGAATGAACGGTTGTCATTGAACCGTCGTGACCGGTATTCATTGCCTGTAACATATCAAGAGTTTCTGCGGATCTGCACTCACCTACAATAATTCTGTCAGGTCTCATTCTTAAAGAATTTATAAGTAATTGCCTTATGGTAATTTCACCGGTATTTTCAATTGATTTGGCTCTTGCCTCAAGACGAATTACATGCTTTTGTTGAAGTTGCAATTCGGCGGAATCTTCTATTGTTATAATTCTCTCGTCTTTTCCTATAAAACCTGACAGGATATTTAAAAATGTAGTTTTTCCCGTTCCTGTTCCGCCGGATATCAGAATGTTTTTCTTTTTTTCAACGGCAAGTTTTAAAAATTTTATCATTTGTTCGTTTATGCTTCCGAATGAAATCAAATCGCTATATGATAATTTATGTTTTGAAAATTTTCTTATTGTAAGTATGGGACCGTTTAAAACAACAGGCGCAATTATTGCATTTACTCTTGAACCGTCTTTTAACCTTGCATCTACAAGCGGAGATGCTTCGTCTATATGACGACCTGCAAATGATGCAATTTTGTCAATTACGGTTTTTAACTTTTTTTCATTTTGAAAGCAAATATCGGTTTGAAACAATTTTCCATGTTTTTCGATATATATTTTTTCCGTTCCGTTTACCATAATTTCGGAAATTGTATCATCGGAAATTAAATCTTCAATAACACCTAAACCCACAATGTCATCCGACAATTCTTTTATTAACTGTTTTTTTAAATGAAATTTTAAATTTATTTTGTATATTTTCAAAAGGGATTCGGTTTGTTGTAAAATAATTTCTTTTAATTTATTCTGTTCGCTAACCGTTGAATACCGTTTCATCTTTTCAAGTAAATCAAAATGTAATTTTTCCTTTAGTTTATTATAATTTTGTTTTAGGTCATAAAAATCCGAATAGGTGTAATTATGTTCTTTTATATTATTTATTTTTTCAACAAGTAATTTTAAACTTTGAACGAATTTATTTGATTGATCTTTAAATAAAAATGCCGGATTTAAAACTTCGTTATCAATATAATCAAATGTTATATCATTTTTGTCTGTGGAAATATCGAATATATTGTTTGTAATAAACTTAAGCGGAATAATTTGAATATCGGTTGTTTGTTTTTTTAAAATTTTTCCGACATTAAGTTTGTAATTATCAAAAGAAACCGGTTCATTTATAAACGGAAGTAACATAATATCGGTATTTTCAAAAATTTTAAAATTATCATTTAGCAGTTTGTCCGAGGTAACTAAAATAATATTGTCATATATCGGATAAAGATACTCAAAAAAATAATTAAGATTTTTATTTAGAATTATGTCATAATTTTTTATGCACAAAATTTCTTGAGAACCGTTTAAATATGTTTGCAGCATTTGTTTGTTTATATTTTCAATTAAACCCAAAACATAATCAATATATTTTATTTTTTCCGTTCCGTATAATTTCCATACAACATCACAACTTGTCCCACGCAAATCAATAAGAATTGTTTTTTTATTTCGGTAGGAAAAAATTTTCATTAAACCGTTTAACAGTGTATTTAAATAAACGGAATTATCTGCCTGAATTACTGAGATAAATCTTGAATTTTGCATAATTATTTTGAATATTTGCTTAATATTTCAAGTGCTTCTTTTTGATTTTGCTGCATTTGTTTTAATGTTTTATTGTCAATAGTTTCATGCTTTGTAATTTTTTGCGAAGCATCGTGTACAATATCTTGCATTTTAACCGGATTTGTGTTTTCAATATTTAAATCTGCCGTTGGTCTTAAAACTATTTTTAAAGATGATTTTTCCTGTGCAAAGAAAATTATTTGTGCTTCTTTTAAAGAAACAGCCATTGTAACGGGAACCGTAACGGAAACATTTTCTTGTTTTGTGTCAGTTCTTCCTATAACTTCGTTATCTACGGCAAGGACCAATAAATTTTGAGCTATTACACATGATGCTTCAACAAAAGTTTGGTTCTTACTTTCATATTCCATAACGGAAATTAAATCAACTCTGCTTCCCGGTTTTATAATACCTAAAACTTCATCACTGTTAAAAATTAATGTAATTGCTCTGTTACCCGAAGGTATTGAATTTGATATTCCGGAATCCGAATTTGCCGACAATATTTTTGTTGAAGTTATTTGTTCCCCCTGTTCAAAAGAAACAATTGCTATACATGAAGGTTTATCGTTATCATAAAATGCCTCAATACTTGATATATACTGCGGTTGTGCATATTCTTTTGGAACAAGTTTTTCTTTCAGCATTGAAGAATCTATTATACTTCCCTGTTCTATTTTAGTATTTGCAACGATAACTTTTACGGGTTCAGACATTTTTCTGTTTTTTTGTTCAATGTCATATAAATACAAACTTATAAAAAGTGCAGCTAAAACGGCAAAAACAAATGCAATAATAAAATTTTTTTGCATAATTGCCTCTGTTAATTATCTTGACATAGCTTCGGATTGAATTTGCTGATTTGAAGTATCAAACATTTTTTTTATATTCCCTCCAAAAAGTTTTAAACCGGCAATTACAACAATTACAACCAAAACAATAATCAAAATGTACTCAACCATTCCCTGTCCTTTTTTGTTTTTTAACAATTTAAACATTACGGTTGCCTCCTTATTTTGAAATTTTTGAATTTGCAATTCTTGCATGAATTTTGTTCGGGCATCCGCTGCCCGATAATATTTTTGATTCAACGGTTAAATCAAATGTTTTATTACCCGTAAGTTGAAATATTTTTGGCATATCATACGAGTATTTAATTCTTACCAGCGACGATTTAACGGAAATTGTTGAAATGTTCTTTAATAAGTTGCCGATATCGGAAAATATATTTACAAAATCGCTTATATCAAATTTTGTTACCGGAGCATCATTTATTTCAACGGTAATCTCTTTTAATTTATTTTTATCAAGTAACCTTCCCTTAATAAAATGATGAGTTAAATAATTTTCAATATCTTTTTTTATTTCTTGTTTGTTTAAAGGAGAATTGGCAATCATATCGGTTCCGTATCTTGAAGCCGATACCAATTGCTGCCAAGTGAGACAAATTTTGCCGAACCAAAAAACAGACACAACCAATATGCAAATTACCGGCAAAATAAAAACCGCCTCAGTAAATGCTTGTCCTTTATTGTTCATTATTATTTTTAGTTTAAAGTATATAATTTAACAATAATTTTGTTCGGTATATTATATTTTTTTTCTTAAATCTATTACTCTTTTTGCTTTCCCTTCGCTTACGGGTAAACTTCCCGCTTCAACAAATTGAACAACGGGTGTAACATCCAATTCCTGTTTTAGTTCACCGACAATTTTATTTTGCAATATTTCCAAATCTTTTAAAGTTCCTTTAAAAGTATCGTTGTTTATTTCTATTTTTATTCTTAACTTATCCATACAGTTATGTTCAAATAACTCTATTACATAATTTTTGCCGGCTTCAGGTATTGCAATAATTGTTTTTTCTATTTGTATCGGGAAAATATTTACTCCGTTTATAATCATCATATCGTCTGTTCTTGCCGTTATTCTTGCAATTCTTCTGTGTGTTCTTCCGCAGGCACACGGCTCCGATATTATTCTTGTTAAATCTTTTGTTCTGTATCGCATAAGCGGCATTGCTTGCCTTTGAAGTGTTGTTAATACCAATTCCCCTTCTTCGCCGTCGGGCAACGGCTTAAATGTTTTCGGGTCTACAATTTCGGGATAAACATAATCTTCCCAAATATGTAAATGTTTTTGGCATTGGCATTCAAAAGCAATTCCGGGTCCTGAAATTTCCGATAATCCGTAAGAATTATATGCCTTTACTCCGTATAACTCCTCTATTTTTTTTCTCATCGCTTCACTGTGCGGTTCTGCACCTATAAAAAATATTCTTAAGTGTAAATCTTTTTTTACATCAATACCCAATTCTTTAACGGTATTTGACAACCTTAAAGCATAACTCGGCAAAATATGAACAACGGTCGTTTTAAAATTTTTCATAAACCAAAGTTGTCTTTTACTGTTGCCGGGACCTACGGGTATCGTTAACATTCCAAGCCGTTCTCCGCCGTAATGAAAGCCGAGTCCGCCCGAAAAAAGTCCGTAACCCATTGTGTTTTGAAAGATATCGGTATTTCTTGCACCTGCACAATACATTGACCTTGCCGAAATATTTGCCCAGTTTGCAATATCGGCTGCCGTATGAAAAACTACCGTAGGATTACCTGTTGTTCCGGACGAAGAATGTAACCTTATAACATTTTTTAAATCGGTAGCCAAACATCCGTAAGGAAAACTGTCTCTTAAATCCTGTTTGGTTGTGAAAGGTAATTTTTCTACTTCTTCAAGTGATTTTAATTTGTCTATGCGGGCTAATTTATCTTTGTAAAATGAGGAGTTTTTTGCAAGTGCTATTTGTTTGTTAATACAATCCAACTGAAACTGTCTTAACTGATTTCTGTCCATCAATTCGATATCTTTTTGCCAAAACATAAAAATACCTTCTTTGTTTGTTAGATTTTTTATATAATGTAATGTGATAATTGGTATTATAGCAAATAATTAAGGAAAAACTGAAATGAAAATAGGTATTGTTTATAATAATTCAAAAAAAGAAACCGAAAAATTTAATATTCAACTTTCAAAATGGCTTAAAAATAAAGGTTGCAAAACAATACAGTTAAAACATTCCTGTTCAAGAAATCCTAATGTTGATTTTGTTATTTCACTTGGCGGTGACGGAACGATACTCAGAACAAGCAGGATGGTTGCAAAATATTCAATTCCCGTTTTAGGTGTAAACCTTGGAACTCTCGGTTTTTTAACCGACTGCGATACAAAAACCGTTTATGAACAATTGGAAAATATTTTAAAAAATAAATTTACTTGTGAAGAAAGAATGATGCTTTCAGTAGAACTTCAGACGGAAAAAAAATTAATAAAAACTACCGCATTAAACGATTGTGTAATAAGATCCGTTTACAACGGTCGGCTTGCCTCGATAGATGCTTTTTTAAACGGTAAGTTTTTATGTAATTATAAAGGAGACGGAATTGTTATTGCAACACCTACCGGTTCTACCGCTTACAGTTTGGCAATTAACGGACCGATAGTTTATCCTACACTTTCTTTAATTATAATAAATCCTATTTCTTCACATAAATTAAGTCATCGTCCCGTTATAATACCTGCGGATAACACAATAGAATTTGATTGCGCAAAAGAAGCAAAGCAAACCGAACTTGTTGTGTGTACCGACGGGCAGGCAAACTATATTTTAAAAAAAGGTCATAAAGTTAAAATAAAAATGTATCAAAATCCTGCAAAATTTATAAAACATATTCCTTACTTTGAAACATTAAAAAATAAACTTAATTGGGGTGTTTAATTTATATGAAACAGGAAATATCGTCGGGTGCTGTTGTTTATAAAAAAGAAAACAACGAATATTTTTTTCTTTTGGTATATTCTGTCAGAAATAAAGAATGGAGTTTTCCGAAAGGACATATTGAAAAAGGTGAAACCGAACTTGAAGCTGCCAAAAGAGAAATTTTTGAAGAAACGGGAATAAAGGATTTAAAATTTATTGATAATTTTAAATTTACCGATTATTATTTAATAAAAGGTACATTACCTGAAACAAAAGGTGAAACGGTTACAAAAAAAGTTGTATATTATTTGTGCTATACAAGCAGTAATTGCATTAACCCGGATGATAATGAAATCGGTAACTGTAAATGGTTTAATTTCAGCCAAGCACTTAAAATATTAAAATTTGAAAATCAACATAACTTATTAAAACAAGCAAAATCTTTTTTAATTTAAATTTTAAATTGTTTTTACGATTTTATTTTTTTGTTTATTGCTTTATTTTGTTTATATCTTTGCTGTGTTCCGTCAAACGATTAATTTGTTCCCCGGCTTTTTTTTGTTCGTTAAATGTGGCATTGCCTCCTACACATCCTCCCGAACAGCACATAACTTCTATAAGGTTGCAGTCATCGTCGGTTTTGTTATTTCTGACAAAATGTTTTAACTTCAAAACGGATTCTTTATCTAATCCGTTAACGGAATATGTTTTTGTTTTTTTAAACAGATTTATGTTAAACATTTTTCCGTTTAGTGCATTAACGGAAATTTTGTTTGTAATATCGGGAAGAGCTGTCGACAGTGCTTCGGCTACACCTCCGGTTATACCGAAACGCCTGCCTTGTTTAGAACTTTCGGTATCAAATTTTGTTTCTTGACATTTGTCAGGTTTAATATTTTTTGTTTCAAACAAAGCGGCAAGTTCCTCAAAATTCATAACAAAGTCTATATTTTTATCTTCAAAACATTCTGCTTTTTTTGCTACACATGGACTTATAAAAACGGTAACGGCATCGGGAAATTTATTTTTTATAAATTCCGCAGTATAATAAAGAGGTGTTTTTGTATCCGAAACAAAAGGTTTTATTTCCGGAAAATGTTTTTTAACAAGCTGATTATATCCCG
>ONEP01000052.1 GCA_900316875.1 Candidatus Ruminimicrobium bovinum | reverse complement strand
TATCGGTATTTTTTATATTTACGATTGTTTGCTCTATTTGTTGTTCCGTTTCCTTTAATTTTATATTTATAAGATTTTTAAATTTATTTTTTATATCATTACCAATGTCACTGTTTAATATTTCCGTTACTTCATCGTTTTGTAACTGAAAAAATGCACACTCTATCAATTTATTCAAATCTTTATTATTACTGTTTTTATTAAGGAATGTTACTAATCCGTTTATATCTTTGACATTAACATAATACAGTAAAGTATCCAACAAACTTTCATCAATATCATCAAGAATTAATATATGTCCCGTTTCTCCGTTTAAAAGGACTTTTGAACCTTCCTTCAAAACAAATTTTTGACCTAAAACATCCTCAATATAAAGATTGTCTTCGTCCCATATTCCATCCGAAATATTTACCGCAGGAATACCTGCTTCGTTAGTAACAATACTTGAATGTGAAATTTTACTTCCCGTGGTGGTTATTACCGCTTTTGAATTTAATATTACATCCGTATCTTCAGGAGTTGTATATGAAGTTGCCAATATTTTATTTTTATCTGTATTTGTTTTATTTAATGTTATTTTTCCGTAAACATATTTTCCGTTACCTGCAGAAACACCGTCGGCAATAATTGAAGGAGTATCAAAATAAACAATTTCTTTATCAAACAATTTCTTTCTGCTTTGTTTTTCAAATTCTGATATATCTTCAATTTTTGTTGGAACATTATACCTGTTATCTTTTAAAACTTTATTAAGAGTATCATATTTTAAATTTACGGTTTCGGTTAATGTTACAAGTTCGGTATAAGCATATTTAAAATTCTTCCCGTTTGGCTCGGCTAAAACTTTAACCGATAAAAACTTATCTCCTGATAATTTTATATAACCGCTTTTTAACACCAAACCGCCTATATTGGCAACGGTGTTAAAATTAAATTTATTATTATCAATAAAATTCAAAAATTCTGCTTGTTTTACCGAATCGTTTTCATTTGTTTTAATATGGTTTATAATTCCGTCACTAAAATTAAACTTTGAATTAGGCATAAACCTGTTTGTATTTTTATCAAAGACTATTCTTCTTTCGGCAAAAGCTTTTTCTAAAGGATTATTTATATATTCGTCTATTATTTTCTGAGTTATTAAACCTTCTTTAAGTATTTCATTCGGTATCAACGGCAATTGTTTCAAATTATAATATTTAAGTTCTTCATTAAGTTTTTCTATTTCCGAATTTAATACATCAAACCTTACTCTTTCATCGTTGCTTAAAAATAAATTTACCGGTGCCTCCGCTTTGAAATATTCATGAGATTTGCTTCTGTAGTTAAACCACATAAAGCCGTTTGAAAAAACCTTAATAAAACCGTTAATTTTATTTTCCAATTTTTCCTGTAATTCTTCTTCAACTTTTTCCCTGTTAGGATTATTTCTGTAAGAGATTCTGGAAAAACCGTAATAGTTGCCAAGTAACACATCCAATTCATCGGAATGTCTAAACAAAAATATTATTTTTTGTACCAAATCAACAAAGTCCGTATTATCGTTTATTCCCGTACTTTTATCTATATTTTTCCTTAATGTTAAAACATCCGATGCGGAGTTACCAAACTTTTTATTTTTATCTTTATTTTTTGGAAAGCCGAGTTCTTCTTCTAAAATTTTTTTAAAATAATTAATTCTTGCTTTATTTCCAACATTATTGGAACTTTCGGTAAAACTTAAATTTATCTGCTTATTTTTAAAATCAAAATGAATACTTATGCTATGAACTCTTAGCCTGCATGTCCAAAAAAGTTCATCATTACGTATAATTAAATTATTTATACTTGTATCATTACCTTGCAGTAAAACGGTAAACAAATCCAATATTTCTTTATTTATGTTTTTATCGGATAAATTATATCCTTCAATTTTCACATTACCGTATTGTGTAGAAATTTTTTGAATATTTGCATTGTCTTTAAAATTCAAATTGATATTTGCTATAAATTTTTTAGCACTTGTTTGATGAACGGCATTTATTAACGAATTCAATGATGTTATTTCGGATAAAGCATTATCTTCCCAATTGCCCGCTTTAAAATGATGATATATATATTCGACATCAAAATCTCTTCTGATTTTTTCCAAAGATTTTCTTAAATTTATTACATCCTGTGAATATTCACCTTCCGGATCAATCATTTCAAAACTTTCTATCATTCTTTCAATATTTTCACAAATATCATTAAATTTTTCTTCTATTTCTTCATTTGTTTTACCTTGTCTTATAAAATCCGAAAGCGAACTCAAATTTTCTAAAGCTTTATCATTATATAATCGTAAAGTATTTTCATCTTCCAACTGTTTTAAAATTTCCTGAACATCACTATCATTACTGTTTGTTTTTCCGGTAAATTCCGTATATATTAATTTTCTTTTTATGATACATTTATTTATATCTTCTTTATTTTCTTTGTATATATGTCTTAAAAGAGGAGTAAACGAAAAATACGGGTTTACATTTCCTCTGTCTCTAAAATCGTATAAATTATCCAAATACAATTCTTCTTCAAGAACGGCATTATCATATAATTGATTTAATTTATCTATGTCAATATATTCCGTTTCCATTTCATCTATATAAGCTAAATTTGAAACTGCTTTACCGATATATTTTGCAACCGTTTGTCTTTTTTCAAAATTGTTTTTTTCATTATCAACAAAGTCATACATCGTCTCTATAAAAATATTTAATATATTAATCGGCATTTTTTGGCAAAAACTTGTTATTTCTTCAGGCGTAAATTCATGACAATTTTTAACAATACCTTTAAACAACAATTCGTCAACTTCTTTGTTCTCTTTTTCTTGTTCAAAAACATAATATTTAAATATATTTTTTATACTTTCAGTATCTTTTAATTTTTCTAAATAGTCTTGCTGATTGATATTTTGTTCATCTAAATTATCTAAAATTTCAATCAATAATTTTATTACGGGGCGATGTAAACCGTTTTTAAAATATGTTATTTTTTGTTTATCAAATTCATAAACTTCAAATATAAAATTAAAAGCGGTATCAACAAGTTCACCATTTTTAATATTATTTATTGCAATATTTCTTATTGTTTCAATAGTATAGTCATCACTTGTCCCATAATATCCTACAACTTGTTTATACACAGGTTTTACCGCTTCCAACAACTCTTTAGTTTTCTCATACTGTTTTTTTTCTGCTAAATTGGCAGTTTTATCAATAATATCTTTTAGCAAAAATTTTATAATAGGCAAAGTATCGGCATTTAAATTATCTTTTAAAGTTTCAAACTCATTTATGTAAAAATTGTCAAAATTAATTTTTCTTAAATTTTTTATTGTTGTTTCTAACGGTCCTTTATCAAGTTGTTCAATATCGGTTCCGTTTGAAATATCATAATTATAAATGGTGTAAAAATACATTTTAACATCATCATATTTTGAAAAACTATTTTTTAAATCGGCAGGAATTTCTTTATTATTAATAAAATTTTTTTCATAAAGTTTTTCTATTATATATTTTATAACTTCAGCATCGGATGTTTTTTGAAGTTTTTCCTTCAATATTTTGTAAGGAAAAGTATCCGTTTCAATAATATTGTCAACATCCTCTTTTGTTACTTTTTTGTTACTTAATATATGACTAAGCAATGCTAAAGGCAAATTATTTATTGTTCCCTTTAAAATAAGAATATTATAAATTGAATGTGCAACAGATGAAGCAACAAATGCAACAAAAGAACATCCCGGAAAAGCCAATGAAAAAACTATAAATGTACCTGAAAACAAAACACCGGGAACCATAAGTTTTTTAAAAGTCCTGTTTTCATTTTCCTTATAGCTATCTTTTTGAAAATAATCTGCTATTAAATGTGCTAACGGAAAGACAAAAATACCGAATATTGCAGTTACGGCAAAAGGAACGGCTGTCAAATCAGGAGAAACGGTTGAAAATGAAGATGCTATAAAAGGAATATAGAACAACACAAAATTTTCTGCTATAGGTGCCAATATTGTTTTATATATTAACTCTATCTTTTTTCCAAATGATTTAAACAAATCTTTAAAAATAACGGCTTCTGAAAAATTATTTCTTCTACCTGTTTTTTCATCTTTATTTTTTATCGAAGAATAAACATTTTCTATTGTTTTTTCTTTACCGTTTTCAATATATGTTACCGCATATTTTATTTGTTCATCTTCTATTGAGTAATAATCCAATTTTAATATTTTAACATTATCGGGAACTTTACTGTTTAAAAAATTTAAAATATCTTTTTCTTTAAAATTTTTAAAAGTATTATCATTTTTTATGATATAAAATATATCATTTAATATTGTAGGAATTGCAATTTCCATACTTTGACACAAAGCTTCAACATTTATTGTGTTTGTTAAAATATTGGCATTATATTTTATTGTATCGGTATAAATTTCTTTTGCTTTATCTATATCCGAAGTTATTTTAGGTGTAATAATTACATAAGAAATTTTGTTATTTTCTAATGTATTTTCCAAACCTGTCGTGTGAAAACCGCCGGTAACAACCAATTTTATTTTTTTATTTTGTAAATTTTTTTCTATATATCTTAAAGCATCCGATGTATTTTGAACATCCGCATTATTTTTATTTTTTTCTTCTATTAATTTTTGTGCAAAAACGGAATCCCTTTTTATATTATTTTTATGATATAAACTTAATAAATTTTGATATTTATCCAACTCCGAAACTATTTCATCCGAAGAATAAGATAATAATATTTTTTTAAATTTGGTAAATAAACTATCAAAGTTATAATAGTTCTTTGCAGTAATATCAGCTAAAAAATAATCCTTTATTTTAGGCAGAAAATAAGATAAAAACAAAACTTCGTGTTCATATTTATTTTTTGCCAATTTTGAAAAAACGGTATCAATTAAATTTTCTTCTTCATCAATAAATTCTATCGGGTTTATATTTTTATTAAATTCTATGTATTGTAAAAAATTATTAACATTTTTAAGTTTAAGTTTTTCCGTTATTTTGTAAATTTCATCAAATGCCAACAGTTTTTGACTGATATTTGTTATATCTTTTAAGTTATTACTTTCGTTTAATAAATTTACATATTCGCCGTAACTTATTTCCGCTTTTAACGATGCCACAAATTGTTTAATTTCGGACGGTAATTTATTTTTATTTATATGATTGTTTATTTTAAGTAAATTTATATATGCTGCTATATTCGGATAATTCTTTAAATCTATATTGTTTTTTAATGCCGTATTTTCCAACAAGCCATAGTAACCTGCAGGTGTTAATTTTTTATTTTTGAATTTTGTTATTATTCTTTCAAATTTTCTTAATTCTCTATTGTATTCAAAATAATCTTTTTTTATTGAATTTATGTCTTTTTCAAGTTTTGAACATATTTGTTCCACGTCAGGTCTTTTATTTATAATTTCACCGAACAATTTTATATTTTCTTTATATAAACTTTCTTCTTCCATCGGTGCTATTATTTCATTTTTACCGCTAATTGCCGAGTAATATTCGGTTCCGCTTAATTGACCGTTATCAACCAAACTTTCCAATATTTTACTGCCAAATTGTTCATTTTTAAAATCGGAAAGCATTTTTGTATTTATATTTTTATAAGCACCTTCAAGATAAATTCTATCTATATTGTATTTACTGCTTAAATATTCCAATATTGAAGCAATATTTCTTTGCGTTTGAGGATGACAATGTAAATCCTGTATATTTATTATAAGTTCCCGGCTGTCATAAAATTTAGATGATGTAACTTTACCTAAAGATGAAGGAAGAAACGATGAAACTACAAAATTTGCATTTGAAAAAGCAAATGAATTTGCAGGCATAAGTATTGTAACAAGAAAACTTAATGCTACAATAACAGCTATAGTTTTTTGATAGAGTAATTTTATAATCTTTTTCATAATATTTTTCAAAAAAGAAAAACCCCGCATAAAAAATTAAGCGGGATTTACAAAAAAACACCTGTAATTATTGTTAATAACAACAGAATCTCCATATTTACTGCCAAACGAATATTTCAACAGCATTTCCAAAAAATATATGGTAAAACTTTTTATATTGTCAATAAAACCTACATCATACTCATGAAAATAAAAATTACCGGCAAAAAAACCTGTTGCCGATAAAGAAAAATTTAATTGATTATTAATTGTTTTGCTAAATTGAACAACGGATAATATTGACGGTTCATTATCGGTTGCAGGAGTTACGGGTTTTTGTGTTTTACTTTCTTCTTTTGAATTTTTTTGAAATATGTTACCTGCAACAGAACAAGCAAAATCATTTATTGCTTTTTCAACAACAAAAACTGCGGAAAAAATATCATTTTGAGCAGATAACTCGTCTGTTATAATTTTATCGGCATTAATATTTACCGGCACAAAAAAAGATTGAAGCATTATAAAAAACATAATAATGCAACAAAACAATTTATTAACTATACTTTTATAATAATAAAATATATTATTAATAAACATAAAACCTCTGCTTACATTTTACCAAAAAAAAGCAATCATAATCAATTTTTTTTTAGTAAAAAACTATATATTAAAATAATCTACGGAAAAATTTTTAAAAGAACACTCATATTTGTTTATATCATCAAAATAAATCTCAAATCTTTTAAAAACATCTCTTTCGGTATATATTGAGGAAAAATATTTTCTCATTTCATCCTGTTGCAACGGATTTTTTATACGGGAAACAAGCTCGTCCGTTATATGTTCATATTTTTGAATTGAACGATTTGTATTAACTACGGATATTTTAGGTTTTTTATTATTTTTTATGCTTTTTATTTTTCTGAAATTGTATATTTTTGTAAGTAAATATGTAAAATACCTGTCTGCTTCCGGTAGTGAATATCCTATAAAACACCAATGATCGGCTTCAAACAGTAACTGTTCAACTTTATCCCAAACCTGCATTATGTATTTATTTTCATAAATCCTGTTATTACTCGGATGTATTATATAAGGTTCTAAAGTTGTCATACCGCAACAGTAACATTTACCTCCGTTTACTAATTCCAACGGCTTCCCCTGCTGAGATACCCTTGAGAAAACTTTACCGCAAGTAGCACACAGAAGCCAATTAATACTGCCGTGCGGTCTTAACAGATATATTTTCCTTTTTCGCGGTCTGTGAAACCATTGTTTAAGCCGATAATTACCGAGTTCAATACCAAAATCCACATCTATACTTTTCTGTTCATTTTTATCATACATTGACAGTAAAACTCTATCAAGACATATATCGTAATTAAATGTTATAAAAGAACAATTTATATTTTGTCTGTTTTTATATGTATCAAAAATTTTTCTGCCTAAAATAGTATAAGGACTTTGACTTTGTAAATTTAAAATATTATGTTCCCGTAATTTTGCATCCGTCAATGTTGCAAACATTATTCCTTCAAGTAAAAAATCATAATATTTTTTTATTTTATCAACTTTAATTTTACCTATATTTTCTCCTCTTCGAACGGATGTTTCCAAAACATTAAAAATAGACTCAAGTGAAATATTGCTTTTGGCAATTTTCCCGTTAAAAAGAGTTTTCAACAATTCGTTTATTTCTTGCGAAACTTTTTTATATTCTGTTGAGGATAGTTTATCTTTTAATGCAAATTTTCTTTTTAAAATATTTTTTAATATTTCATCTTGAACCGGCAGCTTATCATCTTTACTTGCTCCGGCACCTACTATAAAAACATATTTTTTATTCAAATCCAAAGAAAAATTTTTCATTGTTCCAACACGATATTATAATCCTGTATATCAACCGAATCGGTTGAAATTATTTCTATCGATTTTTTAAATATTTCATTCAAATGTTTTTTTCTTTCGTTAAAATATTCGGCGACTGAAGGATGTAATTTTATTTTTATTTTACCGTTATATTTTTCAATTTTCATTTGTTCTATTTCCTTACATACTGAAATAAAAATTGTTTCTTTTGACAAAACAAGTCCCAAACCTTTACATGTAGGGCATGTCTCACCCAACAATGCAAATAACGATTCTTTTTTCCTTTCTCTTGTCATTTCTATAAGGCCGAGTTTTGTAATAGGCCATATTTTTATTTTTGCTTTGTCACCTTTTGTCGATTTTTTTAATTCTTCCAAAACTTTCTTTCTGTTTTTTTCTTTCTTCATATCTATAAAATCTATAACGATAATTCCGCCGATATTTCTTAATCTTAATTGTCTTGCAACTTCACGGGCTGCTTCCATATTTGTTATTGTAACAACTTCTTCCTGTGTATTATTGTTACCCGTAAATTTACCGGTATTAACATCTATGGCGCATAAAGATTCCGCTTCCTGTATTATCAAATAGCCGCCGGACGGAAGTCTTGCTTTATTGGCTCTTAAATTTTTAATTTCTTCTTCTATTTTGTAGGCCTTAAATATAGGTTGTTTACCTTCATATAAAACTATTTTTTCTTCAAGCTCGGGAGAAACCGTGCGAACAAAATCCTTAACATCATTTAATTCCTTTTCATTATCTATATACATTAATTCGACATTTTCATTAAAATAATCTCTAACTACCTGAAATACTACTCCCAAATCTTTGTGAACCGGAGTTCCAAACTGAACGGTATTAAATCTGTTTAAAATAGACCCCCATAAACGAACTAAATATTTTATTTCATTTTCTATTTCGGATTCCGTTGCACCTTCGGCCTCGGTTCGGACTATAATACCACCGGCAATTTCTTTTTTTATTTCTTTTATTATATTTTTTAATCTTGTATATTCTTCTCTATCTTCTATTTGTTTTGATATCCCTATATTATTGCTAAAAGGCATATATACCAAAAGTCTTCCGGGAAGAGATATATCCATTGTTACCTTCGGACCTTTTGTACTTATAGGTTCTTTATATACCTGAACCATTATTTCCTGATCGACTTTAAGCATATTTTCGATATTTTTTTCATTTTTTGGAGCAACAATATCATTCATTGCCAAATACGCGCTTTTACCGAAACCGATATCAACAAATGCCGAAGATAATCCCACGACAATATTCTGAACTTTTCCTCTATATATATTATTTAAAATTTTTTTTGTTTCTCTTCTTTCTAAAAACAAATCGGACAACCGATTGTTTTCCAAAACTGCAACTCTTGTTTCTTCGGGTGTCATATTCACCACTATTTCTTTATTCATTAATAAATCCTTTTTGTTTTAACATCAAATATATTCTTGATACGGAATTGTTTATCCACTCGGAAATATCCTCATCGGATTTCACCTTATCATCAATAAATGATACGGTTTTATGTTCTTTGCTGTACTGTTTCATAACATTTTCACTTCTCACCGAAACGGGATAACTTGTTAAAACCAAATTTATATTTTTTGAGTCACAAAGTTGTTTTATTAAATCAATATCGGTCAAAATCCATTTGTTTATAATTTCAATTTTTTTATCATATTCGCAATTACCTATTGAAAGAATTGCCGATATATCCTTTGAAATGTTCGGCATATATTTATCCAGTAATCCGGAAAAAAACAATATATCTTTTATAATTTCACCTTCATACATCATAAACATTACAACCAATCCTTTGTAACACAAATTATCTTTATTAAAAGGATCTGCCAATATCCCGTCTTCAAAAGCCCTAAGGGCATTTTCATAATATTTTTCATCATCTTTTAAAAGATGCAAAGCTCCTAAAGCATAATGAAACATACTTTGATTAGGTTGTTTGTTTATAATCCTTACTAAAAATTTATGTGCTTCATCAAATTTACCTTCATAAATTAAATTCCAAGCATAAGTATAAGATGTTACGGAAGAAGCAACATTTATATTTTGAGCGGAAGAACTGTTTAACAAATAAAATTTAGGAATTACCAAAGGTTTAAACCTGTTACTATCATCAATAAAAAGTTGCCTTCCTACAATATTGATTAAATCCGTAAAAGTATTTTTATTTAAAACGGAATATTGTTTTGCAATTTCAATATTTATATCTCTTACCGATACTACTTTGTTTTTTCTGTTTTTATGTTTATATTTTCCAAATACCGAAAAACCGTATAAATTATAATAATTGGCTTCACCGACATTTAAAATTATTGTTGCATTTTTCTTTTTTATATTTTTAAGAATGTCCAATGCTTCGGATGTATTAATGTCGTTTTTTGATATGGGTATCAAAGAAATAACATTATCATTCTCAAGTTTTTTCCCCAACTTGTAAAAATATTCTTTTGTATTATCTCCCAAATAAGAATTATCCATAATATAAACTACCGATTTTTCCTGACAATAGGACACAGTATAAAAAAATACAATAAAAAATAATATCAGCACTTTTTTAAATTTCATAAAAAAAACTTCCCTTTTTTATAAACATATTCTCTCTTTTAATATACAAAATTTTCACATCATTTTCATTTAAATTCAATAATACCGACAAAATACTATTTAATTTAACATTATTTTGTTGTTTTATTTCAAGTAAAATTTTTATTTTATTTTCAGAAATTTTTGATATTTCCAAAATTTGATCTTTTACATCAACAATAGTTTCTTTTTGTTTCTTTACTTTTTTTATAAGAATCTCTTTTTGTTTTAAAAAAGAATTTATTTGTTCCCGTGTTATATTAACACCTTCTATGCTATATTCAACAACATTAACCAAAGAATTAATTGCAGGAAATTTTAAGGGTAAATACTTTGCCTGCAAAATTTTATAACCTTCGGGCAAAACTTTTGAAATTTCCGACATTATATTTTCTTCAGAAACTTTTTGTGTCATATATAGGTCTACATATTCACAATCACTTTCATGCCCTACCGAAACAGCCGGTCCGAACGATGTTTTTATTAAAGGACTAAAACCTGCAGTATATGTAACCGGAAGAGAAGTCCTTTTTAATGTTCGTCTTAAAAAATCTATCTGTTCAAGTTGAGATAAATACTTAACAAGTCCCTTCCTTGAAAATTTTAATAAAACCCTAACAGATGATTGCGTAGGTAAATTATTTGTCAAAGCATAATTTTTAGGTAAATTGATATCCCTTTTATAATTCGTATAGTCGGAGGAATCATTCTCGGAAATACCTTTAAGATAATCATTGTATAATTGTTCATTCGTTAAACCGAGATTTATATGCTGCCAAGGTAATATTTCATTTTTACTTCGTTGTCTGTATACGTAAAAATTCAAATCAAGTCCGGCTTCCGCAACGGATTGTATCCATTTATCATAGTTAAATCTGTCGGTCCATTGGTCAAATCTCAGTCCTTTTTGCCATGCAATATATATTGCTTTTGATAATTTTCTGTCACCTCTTGCCAAAACCGCCTCAATAATACTTTCTTTATAATCATGTGCTTTAATCGTTGCAGGAACATTTTTTTTCAAACGGCTTATAACATCGGCAAAATATTCCGCAGAAAACATTGCTTGCCACTGAAAAGCAGTTTGTGCTTTAGGAACAAACGGTGAAATTGTTATGTTAAAATTTAAACCTTTTGTTATTTTTTTAATTTTATAAATTAATTCACTTATTGCAGATATATCCTCTTCGGTTTCCGTTGGAAGTCCTATCATAAAATATAATTTTATTGTTTTCCATCCCATAGCGTTTGCAGATGTCAACGTATTTATAATATCCGTTTCCGATAAATATTTACCTATTACATTCCTAAGTCTGTTTGAACCCGCTTCCGGAGCAAAAGTTATTGTCGGTTTTTTATCCCTGTTAATATATTCGGCAACTTTTAAAGAAAATTGATTGCATCTCATGGAAGGTAAAGAAACGGTTATATTTTTACTTGAATATTTTTCGTTTGTTTTTAAAAGAAGTTCCTCTAAATTTTTATAATCCGTACATGATAAAGAAGAAAAAGAAACTTCTTCATACCCTGTTGCGGCAATTCCTTTATCCAATAAATTTAAAATATTTTCTGTACTTCTTGCACGCCACGG
>ONEP01000078.1 GCA_900316875.1 Candidatus Ruminimicrobium bovinum | reverse complement strand
GATTGTGCAATTACATTATCGATAGGGGAAAAAAGTAAAGAAAGTTATCTTGCTTACTTTAAAGCAGGTGCCAACAGGTTCCTTTTAAGGCACGAAACGGCAAACGAACAACATTATAAGAAATTGCATCCCGAAAGTTTATCTTTAAAAAACAGAAAACAATGCCTTTTTAATTTAAAAGAAATCGGTTATCATGTAGGCAGCGGTTTTATGGTTGGCTCACCTTACCAAACCATAGAGAATATTATTGAAGATTTTCGGTTTTTGCAAGAACTTAAACCCGACATGATAGGGATAGGACCTTTTATTCCCGCACAAAACACAAAATTTGAAAAATTTGAACACGGCAAACTGAATTTAACATTAAAAATAATTTCAATATTAAGGTTGTTGTTCCCTTATGCACTTATACCTTCAACAACGGCGCTCGGAACAATAGATCCGCAAGGTAGAGAACTCGGGCTTAAAGCCGGTGCAAATGTTGTTATGCCTAACCTTTCACCTTCCAAATATAGAAATTTGTATACATTATACGATGATAAAATCTGTACAAACGAAGAAGCAGCAGAATGCAGAGGTTGCTTGGAAAAAAGAGTATCTCTTGCCGGTTATAAAATAGTTACCGATATAGGTAACCCTAAAAAATCATAGAAATTTATTTTGTTATATTTGCTATAATTAAAGCATTAGTTGTAAATTAACTTTTGGAGGTTTTATTATGTTAGGAAATTTTAAATATTCAAACCCCACAAAACTTTACTTCGGAGATAATGCAATTTCTTTTCTTTCGGATGAATTAAAAAATTACGGAAACAAAATTATGCTTTCTTACGGTGGCGGTTCAATTAAGAAAAACGGTATTTATGATGAAGTGATAAGTATTCTAAAAGCAGATGGGAAAATTATTTTTGAAGATCCCGGGGTAATGGCTAACCCTACGGTTGAAAAGTTGTATGAAGGGTGTAAAATTGCAAAAGATAATGATGTGGATTTAATTTTGGCTGTTGGAGGAGGTTCGACAATAGATTATGCAAAAGCCGTTTCTGTATCAGCATGGTGTATTGAAGATCCTTGGAAAAAATATTATTTGGAAGAAAAAGAACCTGATAATAAAATTATTCCGGTTGGAAGTATTCTTACAATGGTTGGAACCGGTTCTGAAATGAACGGAGGTTCCGTTATAACAAACAATAAAGAAAAATTAAAGATAGGGCGTGTATTCGGAGATAATGTTATGCCTAAATTTTCAATATTAAATCCTAAATATACGTTTACCGTTCCTAAATATCAAATGGTATCAGGCATTTATGATGCATTTAACCATATTTGTGAACAATATTTTTCCGGAAATGACGACAATACAAGTGATTATATTTCCGAAGCTCTTATGAAATCTTTAATAGAAAGTTCTAAAATTGCGGTGAAAGATCCGCAAAATTACCAAGCAAGAAGTAATATAATGTGGTCGGCAACATGGGCATTAAATACTCTTATAGCGATGGGGAAAACTACTGATTGGGAAGTTCATATGTTAGGGCATGCAATTAGTGCTTATACAAATGCAACTCACGGTATGACTCTTTCTTCGGTATCATTGCCTTATTATAAACATATAATGCCTTATGCAATAGAAAAATTTAAAAAGTTTGCAAAAAATGTTTGGGACGTTGATGTGAAAAATATGTCCGGTAAAGATGCTGCAATTGAAGGTTTAAAGCGAATGGAAAATTGGATGAAAGAAATAGGGGTTGTATTAAATTCAAAAGAACTTGGTGTAACCGAAGATATGCTTGAAGGAATTGCAAATGCAACTTTTATTTTACAGGGCGGTTATAAAGTTCTTACACACGATGATGTTATTAATATTTTAAAAGAAAGCATGAAAAATTAATTTATTATGAAGTATTAATTAACATAAAAGGTGCTTAAAGATTTTTATCTTTAAGCACCTTTGTTTTTTTAATATTTTATTGTTATGCAGATTCCATAATAAAAATTTTTTCTTGTCAACATAAATTTGAAGATTATATGATTGGAAGATTTGAAACAAGGAGGAATTTTTATGTTTAAAAAACAGTAAAATATATTTACTTCTAACACATTTTGCTGTTGATAAAAAATATTAATTTTGATAATATGATTTAGAATTCAAATATTTTTGTAACTTTCAATATATCTGCAACAAAACAATTATGAGGTTTTTATGAAATTTTCAAATTTAATTTTAAGAATTTTTGTCAACACCGATTTACAAAAAGATATTTTATTTTTAAAAAGCATAGATTTTTTTGGAGAACTAAGTATATCGCAATTAAAAAAAATAAGAACTCATATCTATAAAAAAACCTACATAAAAAAAGAAGTTATTTATAAAAAAGGTCAACAAGCAAGGTTCCTTTGTATTGTAAAAGCAGGCAAGATAGAATTGGATGACGGTAAAAATAAAACGATTATAGGCAAAAGAGATTGGTTCGGCAACAAATATATTTTTATTGATAATGAGGTTTATACAAATACCGCAACAGCATTGGAAGATAGTGAAATATTATTAATGTATAGAGATGAAATTGAAGATTTTCTTGAAAAAGAAAAAGGTATAGGATTCAATATGTATAAAGAAATATTGAAAACACTTCATGCGATGGCACAAAATGAAAGATAACAGAATAACAAAAATTTTTATTATATCTATTTTATTTTTGCTTGTTTTGTGCGGTTTGCTTTATCTGTCAAGACAAATTATACTTCCGTTTATAGTAGCGGGGTTAATCAGTTATTTAATTTCTCCTATAATAAATAGAATTATGTTGTTAGGCATTAAAAGATGGGTTGCCGTTACTTTTTTTACTATGTTAATTGCAACCGTATTTACTTTTCTTGTTATTTTGTTAGTTCCCGTTATAAATACGGAAATAAAAACTCTTACGGAAAATTATCCGAAGTATGAAACTCTTTTTAAAGAACAATGTAATGACATTGCCGAAAAATTTCCGTTTTTAAAAAAATATACCGACAATATTACATCTTCAACGGAAAATTCCGAAAACGGAATTATGGATTTAGTTGTAAAGAAGTTAGAAACGATACCGGAACATATAACATCGGTAATATCCATAGTAACATTTATAATTTTAATTCCGATAATAACTTTTTTTTT
>ONEP01000053.1 GCA_900316875.1 Candidatus Ruminimicrobium bovinum | reverse complement strand
ATAATTTAATCTTGATATCATTTGTTTTTTGTTAATCATACATCCGCCGCAATGTATAATTAAAGAGTACTGTTCCAGATTTTTAGGATAGTCTATACCGGAAGATATATCAAATTTTATATCAAAGCCCAAATATTTACTTAATAATTTCGGTATTTTTACTCTGCCGATATCATCTTTACTTGCATGGTGGCTGCATGCTTCGGCAATTAAAATTTTGTCGGAAGGTTTTAAAGTTTTTATTTTTTCAATTGCTTTTGCCATCTCAACAACATCTGATTTATTTGCCGAAAAAATTATTGAAAATGTAGTAAGCGGTATTTGTTCGGGAACAATTTTTGAAACTTCGTTTATTACCTGCGAATCACATATAACAATATCGGGCGGATTTTTTAAATTATCCAAACATTTTTGAAGTTCGGTATTTTTTACAACATAAGCCATTGCATTTATATCAAGAATACTTCTTATCATTTGAACTTGCGGTAATATAAGACGCCCTTTCGGTGCACCCAAATCAATAGGAACAACCAAAACTACCGTTTGAAATTGTTTTATGATATTATCGGTAAGTTGTTTTTCTTCAATACTATCGGAAATTAACTCATGTATTATTTTTGTAAAGTCGGTTAAAAACACATCTCTTTGACTTAAATCGGTTATATAAGAATATTCTTTAAATTTGTATTTTTTTATTTCCGACAAAAATATATCGGTTAATTTAACTTTTTTGTAATTATTGATTATTATAAAAAAAGGAATTTTGTTTTTGTTTAATTGTTCAATAAGGTTCTGCTCGTAACTTGTCCAAACATTTGGCTCAACAACAATAACGGCAACATCGGCAACCGAAAATATTTTATAAGTTTTTTCTTTTCTTTGTTTGGACAATTCGGAAATATCATCAATACCTGCGGTATCAATTAAAGTAGCAGGTCCCACATAAGAAAGTTCCATATTTTTTGAAACGGTATCCGTTGTAGTGCCTGCTACTTTTGATACTATTGAAATATTTTGACCGGTAAGATAATTTATAAGCGTCGACCTACCGACATTTATTCTTCCGAAAATACCTATATGAACGGTTACTCCTTTCGGTGTTTCCAACATCTTTTATTTTGCTTTACCCTGGTTTGCAACGGCTTCCATAGCTTTTTTAACGGCTTCCGGGTCACCTACATAATAACTTTTTACAGGTTTTAAATTTTCATCCAATTCATAAACAAGCGGCATTGCCGTGGGAATATTCAAATTAACAATGTTTTCGTCGCTTATATTATCCAAATATTTTACCAATGCTCTTAAGCTGTTACCGTGTGCGGCTATAATAATTTTTTTACCTTCTTTTATTTTAGGTGCAATTTCCGAGTTCCAAAAAGGAATAACTCTTGCAACCGTATCTTTTAAACATTCGGTTAAAGGAATATCTTTTTTATCAACATCTTTATATCTGGGGTCATTACCTGCATACCTTTCGTCTGTTGTTGAAAGCGGTTCCGGCGGAGTATCGTAACTTCTTCTCCAAATTTTTACTTGCGCTTCGCCGAATTTTGCTGCCGTTTCGGCTTTATTTAAACCCTGTAACGAACCGTAATGCCTTTCGTTAAGTTTCCAACTTTTTATAACAGGTATCCATAAAAGATCCATTTGTTCCAAAACATTATTTAAAGTTTTTATTGCTCTTTTTAAAACCGAAGTATATGCCAAATCAAAAACAAAACCGTCTTTTTTTAATTGTTGTCCTGCTTTTTGTGCTTCGGCAACACCTTTTTCGGATAAATCCACATCAGTCCATCCGGTAAATTTATTTTCTTTGTTCCAAACACTTTCACCGTGTCTTATCAAAACCAATTTATACATTTTTAACTTCCTCCGTTAAATTTGTTCCAAATATTTTTTATAACCCGATTCGCTGAGTTTTTTATTTTTATTTATTATTTTATCCGACATTTCTTTTCTGTAATTTAAAAGTTTTTCCGATAATTTATTATTATTTATTGCCAATATTTCCAATGCAAATATTGCCGCATTTACCGCCCCGGCTTTACCTAAAGAAACACACCCTACGGGTATTGAAGGCGGCATTTGTGCTATTGAAAACAAAGAATCCATACCAGCTAAACTTTTTCCTTCCATGGGAATACCTATAACCGGAAGTATTGTTTCCGAAGCAATTACACCGGGAAGTGCAGCAGACATTCCGGCAGCGGCTACAAAAACCTTTACACCGTTACTTAAGGATTTTTGAACAATTTCTTTAACCAAATTAGGAGTTCTGTGAGCGGAAGCTATATTGATTGTATAAGATATATCAAACTTATCAAAAATTTTTAAAGTTTCACTTACAATCGGCAAATCCGAATCCGAACCTATTATAACGGCAACTTCTGTTTGCTTATCCATTTTAATGCCCTCTGTCCGATATCTTTTCTGTAATGCATTTTATCAAATTTTATTTTAGGTATAACTTTGTATGCTTTATCTATTGCAGATTTTATATCATCCGAAATTGCTGTTACAACCAATACTCTTCCGCCGGAAGTTACAATTTTTCCGTTTTCATTTTTTTTAGTTCCCGCATGAAAAATTATTGCTTCGTCTTCGGTTACGGTGTCAAGCCCTGAAATTTCAATATTTTTTTCATAGTTTTCGGGATATCCGCCGGAAGCAAGCACCACACACACTGCCGCTTTATTTTCCCACTTTATATCAATTTCATCCAATGTTTGATTTATTGTATGCTCTACTATATCAACCAAATCTGTTTTTAAAAGAGGTAATATTACCTGTGTTTCAGGGTCACCGAAACGGCAATTAAATTCCAAAACATAAGGTTTTCCGTTATCAACCATAAAACCTATATATAAAATGCCTTTATATTCAATTTTTTCTTTTTGTAATCCGTTAATAATAGCGGGCATTATTTGTTCTTTTATCTGCTTTAACAATTCTTCGGTTGCCACAGGTGCCGGAGCATAAGCACCCATTCCGCCGGTATTTAAACCTGTATCTCCGTCACCGACTCTTTTATGATCTTGTGCGGCCGGCATTATTGAAAAGTGTTTTCCGTCAACAAACACCAAAACGGAAGTTTCCTGCCCTTGCAACCATTGTTCAAAAATTATTTTATTACCTGCACTGCCGAAAGTTTTATCTTGCATAATATCTTTTAAAGCCCTAATTGCCTGCTGCCTGTTTTGACACATAATAACACCCTTACCTGCGGCAAGACCGTCGGCTTTAACAACAAGTTTTTCATCTTCCGGCAATTTATTTAAAAAATCAAGCGCCTTATTAAAATCTGTAAAAACATTATATGCTGCAGTAGGAACGTTATACTTTTGCATAAAGTCTTTAGCAAAACTTTTACTTGCTTCAAGCATAGCGCCTTTTTTGGAAGGACCGAATATTTTTAAATTTTTTGAATTAAAAAAATCAACAATTCCGTCAGCAAGAGGAATTTCCGGACCGACGAAAGTAAAATCAATTTTATTTTCAATTGCAAAATTTGCAAGTGTCTGAAAATCATCAATTTTAATATTAACAATTTCGGCTTGTTTTGCAATACCGGCATTACCGAGTGCAGAATATATTTTAGTAACTTTCGGACTTTGAGCAAGTTTCCAAATTATTGCATGTTCTCTTCCGCCGTTACCTATAACAAGAACTTTCATTTTATCCTCTTAAAATATATATCTGTCAAAGAATTTAACTACAACCAAGAATGTTAAAAAAGCAATTATAAAAGTTGCAATCATTACATACCAATTTGCTTTTATAATGTAACTGATATTACTGTCTTTTCCTTTTGCTTTCATTGCATATTGAACTCTTATATCTTTGTTTAAGTCGGCATATTCAATAAATTTCGGGCAACAATCCTGCTCTTTTTTCCATTTACAATGAACCAAGCAAAAAACTTTACCTTCCCCATTGGCATCAACATTGTTATCACCTTGAAAAAGACAACCGATACAATTGTTTTTCATTTTAATACCGCCTTTTTTTTATTTTAAAAAATCTATTGCATTTTGAAAAATTTTCTTTCCCCATCCGTATTTATCATCACAACCCTGTCTTGCCGGATGTTGTAATTTATATATATATCTTTCGGGATGAGGCATTAGCCCGAATATGTTTCCGTCTTTATTACAAATTCCTGCTATTTGATTAAAAGAACCGTTCGGAGCTAACGGATATTTCGGATATCGTCCGTCATAAGCGGTATATCTGAAAACAACCTGATTATTTTCTTCTATATTTTTTAACACCGTATCATCTGCAACAAACTTACCTTCTCCGTGTGCAACCGGCAAAGGAATTATATCCGGTAAATTTTTAGCCCAAATACATTTTGTATTACCGTCCGTTTTTTCCGTTTTTAAATAAACCCATCTGCATTCGAATTTATTAGAATCGTTATACGATAATGTTGCCGTTTGTTCAAATTTATTCGGTTCCGGCAACAATCCCATTTTAACAAGAACCTGAAAACCGTTACAAATACCTATTATCGGTTTTTTTGATAATGCAAATTTTTTAATATTCTCACCCAATTTATTTTTTAATTCGTTTGCCAATATTTTACCGGATGCAATATCATCCCCGTAAGAAAACCCTCCCGGAATTGCCAATATATCATACGATAAAATTTTATCTTTATTTTCAATCAACTCATTGATATGAATTCTATCAACATTTGCTCCGCATATTTCAAATGCGGTTTGAAGTTCATAATCACAATTTGTTCCTGCAGTTCTTACTATAATAACATTTGGTTTATTCATTGTTTTTACCATTGTAAAGTTTTTTGCCAAGCTTCCTGCAAATTTTTAATATTTTCCTTAATTTTTATTTTTGATTTTGATGACGATAACAACACATAAGGTTCACTTATAACTTTCCCTATTTTGGAATAACAACAATCTTTTAATAAATCTTCAAATTTATTTGAATTTTCCCGTGAAACTTCAACTATAAACCTTGAATTCGATTCGGAAAATAAAATTTCCGGCAAACTCATTGTATCATCACTTATTTTTATCAAATCCGCATCAATATCAACACCTAATTCCCCGGCAAAAGCCATTTCAGAAACGGCCGTTATAAAACCGCCTTCACTGCAATCGTGACAAGCCAAAACCAAATTATCTAAAATTGCTTTATGTATTTGTTTCATAATTTTTTTGGATTCTTTTTTATTTAAATCCGGAACGAAACCTTCTGCAAAATTTTTTATTTTTGCATAAACGGAACCGGCAAGTTCATTATTTGTTACCCCTACCAAGTAAATAAAACTGCCTTCCTTTTTCAAATTCATTGTTACCGTTTTATTTACATCTTCAATTACACCCATCGCGGAAACGAGTAATGCCGGCGGGATTGAAAAAGTTTTTCCGCCGATTGAATATTCGTTATATAAACTGTCTTTACCGGAAATAAAAGGAATTGAATATTCTTTTGACATATCGTAACAAGCTTGAGTTGCCCTAACCAAACTTCCCAAAATTTCAGGTTTATTGGGATTTCCCCAACAGAAATTATCAAGCAATGATAATTTTTCAGGGTCGGCTCCGACACAAACGGCATTTCTCATAGCTTCTTCAATTACCGAAGCGGTCATTTTATAAGTATCGGTTTTACCGTATTCAGGATTTATTCCGTTTGATAAAACAATTGCTTTATCCGTATTTTTGACAACGGCACACGGCCAAATAACACTTGCATCGGAAGGTCCGGAATTTACAATAGAATTTCCCTGCAAAGGTTTTATAACCGTTTGTCCCTGAACTTCGTGATCGTATTGTCTTATTATCCAATCTCTTGAACAAACATTAATATCGGCTAAAACATTTTTTATATCTTGTGTTAAAACACCGGAATCGACATCAATCTTTTTTTGTCTGACCGATTTTTTCTCTTCCCAAACTGCCGTTCTTGTAGGTTTCGGAACTCCGTCATGTAAAAATTCCATATCCATATCGGCAACAATTTCATTATTATATTTCAAAACCAATTTCTTATCATCGGTAAATTGTCCTATAAATGTGGCCTCGACATTTTCTTTTTCAAATAATTTTAATATTTCGTTTTTATGTTCCGGCGGAACGGCAAAAACCATTCGCTCCTGTGCTTCGGAAATCCAAATTTCCCAAGGTTTTAAACCTTCGTATTTTAAAGGAACTTTTTCAAGTTCAACAACCACACCGGTCTTTTCGCCGAGTTCTCCGACGGCACTTGAAAGCCCGCCCGCACCGCAGTCGGTAACGGCTCTGTATAAATTCAAATCTCTTGCTTTAAGCATTGTATCCAAAACTTTCTTTTCCACTATGGGGTTGCCTATCTGAACGGCACTTACATCGGATTCTTTATCAAGTTCAACCGATGAAAAAGTTGCTCCGTGTATTCCGTCACGTCCCGTTCTGCCGCCTACCACTAAAACCAAGTCGCCGGAATTAACTTTTTTAAAACATTTGTCTTTCGGTATTATTCCCATTGTTCCGCAATATACAAGCGGGTTCGCCATATATCCTTCGTCAAAGAAAACAGCACCGTTTACCGTAGGTATTCCCATTCTGTTACCGTAATCTCTAACCCCGGAAACGACGCCTTTTGCAATTCTTTTAGGATGATGCATACCTTCGGGAACATCGGAATATTTGGTATCCGGTAAACCGAAACAAAAAACATCAGTATTTGCAAGAGGTTTTGCTCCAAGCCCGACACCGAGAATATCTCTTATAACACCGCCTATTCCGGTTGCCGAACCTCCGTAAGGTTCAAGTGCGGAAGGATGATTATGCGTTTCAACCTTGAAGGCAACACCGTTTTTATCGTCAAAATCTATAACACCCGCATTATCTTTAAAAACCGAAATACACCACGGTTTATCAAGTTCTTTTGTAGCTTTAAAAATTGTTTCTTTTAAAAGGTTGGAATATTTTGTTATGTTTTTTTTACCTTGTTTTATTTCCGTATATTCGATATTTCCGGTCAATGTTTTATGTTTGCAGTGCTCGCTCCATGTTTGAGCAACCGTTTCCAATTCGACATCGGTAGGATTTCTTTTAAGATTTTTAAAATATTTTTGCACCTCTTTCATTTCAACCAAAGAAAGAGAAAGAACATTCGTTTTACTTAACTCAACCAATTGTTTATCGTCTAAATTTATTATTTCTATAATTTTAACATTTTGTGTCATCTTATTTTATATTCCTGAATTAAAGTATTAGCCAAAAAACCTTTGGCAATTTTATTTAATTTTTCAACTGTTATACCGCTACCGTTAAAACAATATTTATGTCCCGTTTTAACAATAACATTATCGGTTATTCCCAAATCCTTTATCGCCTTAACAACACTTTCGCTTACGGTATCGGTTACACCGTGTTTCAGCCAAACTTCTATTGAATTTTTTTCGGTTTCTTTTTCTTCCGAAGTTTTATATTTTGATATTGAAAATTCTTCGGTTATTCTGTCGGTTAAAAGTTCATTTGCAATAACGGACACTTTTTTATCATCGATATCCGATATTATCCTGTAAACCGGAAAATACTCAACATTTTCTACTCCGTCTATTCCCATAATTTTTATATCATTTAACAATGAAACATTATGCGAGTTCGAAAAACCTTTTTTTGTTCTTATGGCAATTTCATATATCATTTAAAATTTCCTGCCTGTAATTTTTTCATAAGCTTCAACATATTTTGCTCTTGTATTTAAAACAACATCTTCGGGCAAAACCGGAACCGGAGGTTGTTTATTCCATTTTATTTTTTCCAAATAATCACGAACATATTGTTTGTCCAAACTGTCCTGCGGTACACCTTCTTTATATTTTGCCTGTTCCCAAAACCTTGAAGAATCGGGAGTAAATATTTCATCTATTAAAATCAATTTACCGTCATAAATTCCGAATTCGAATTTAGTATCGGCAAGAATAATTCCTTTTGTTAAACAAAATTGACTTACTTTTTTATATAAAGAAATCGAAACTTCACTTAATTGTGCAGCCAAATCATCGCCTATTCTTTTTGCAGTTTCTTCAAAAGAAATATTTTCGTCATGTTTGCCTACATCTTCCTTGCTTGAAGGTGTAAATATCGGTTCGGGAAGTTTTGAAGATTCTTTTAGCCCGGAAGGTAATTCAATACCGCATACGGTTCGGCTTTTCTGATATTCCTTCCAACCGGAACCTGCCAAATACCCGCGGACTATACATTCAATATCAATTCTTTTGGCTTTTTTAACAATCATTGAACGTTCTTTTAAAAATGAATATTTTTTAAGTTCATCCGGAAAATCATCAAAGTTGCCGGTTATAATGTGGTTAGCCACTATATTGCGGACAAAATCAAACCAAAACATTGAAAGTTTATGAAGAATTTTTCCCTTATCCGCAATTTCAGGTTCCAAAACATAATCAAAAGCGGAAATTCTGTCACTGGCAACAATCAATAAATTATCGCCATAAGAATAAACATCTCTTACTTTTCCTTTATGAAGTAATTTTGCTTCTTTTATTTCGGTTTCCATAATATTCTCCTATTTTACCTTTTTTAGTATATAAATTCAATATCTGTCACATTTGTTTTTTCACTTATTCAACAATTTCTTTAGGCAAAACAATTGTAAAAGTTGTTCCTTCTCCATATTCGGATTTAAATGAAATTTGCCCTTTATGATTTTCTTCTATCATCCTTTTTATTACATAAGAACCTATTCCCGTTCCCGAATTATTTAATTCTTTTGTTGTAAAAAAAGGAGAAAACATTTTACTTTTATTTTCCTGTTTTATTCCTATACCGTTATCGGTTACAGAAATAATTGCATTGTTTTTTGAATATTTCAGCGAAACCCGTATAAACGGCTTAAATTCTCTTATATCTTCCATATTTTTATGTAATATTGATTTTTTTTCTTCAACGGCTTCATAAGCATTATCCAAACAATTAAATAAAACTTCCTGTATCTGCGATTTGGATCCGTAAACCGAATCCTGTTCCGGAATATCGAAATCGATATTTATTTCGTCTTTTTGATGTTTTACCTTTAATAATTGACATGCCATTTTAAGTGCTTCTTTCAAAGAAAAGTTTGAAAAAGCCAACTCTTTTTCCGACTTTTTTGCAAAACTTAATATATTTTGAACAACCTCATTTGTATAATGAACATTAGACGAAACGGAATATGCAATTTCTTTCATAGTATTAACAAAATTTTTACATTGTTCATCTTTAATTTTATACTCCTTTAAAAAACTTTCTATTTCAACATCCATAAGACCCGATGCCATTGAAAATTGATGTAATCTGTTTTTTATTTGATGTGCCATACCGCCCGCCATACCGCCTATGGAAGCCAACTTTCTTATCTCAAAAATTTTATCCTGTTGTATTTTTATTTGTTCTATAAAATTAGCATTACTTATGGCTAAACCTATTTGGTTTGAAATCGTAGTAAAAATTTCAATATCACCGGACGAATATATGGATTTATTAACTTTATCTCCAAGCAATAAAAAAGCAATTAATCTGTCCCTTAACATTATCGGTATAACCAAATGAATACCGTTATTTATTTTTGAAAAAATCATTTTAATTTCATAAGGTAAAGCAAAAACAATAAAAGGAGTTTTCATCTTTTGCATATATGAAATAACTTTTGAATATTCCTGTACTTTTATTATTTCTCCTTTTCTTTTCATATTACTGTCGGATTTACATGTATAAATATTTTTTTCTGCATCAAAAATAAAAAAACTTACAAATGTAACTTTTACTCTTCTTTGAATAATCCTTACAACCAAATTTGAAAGTTTATTTATATTTTGTTGTTTTGCAATTACCCTTGAAGCCCATATTAAAAACTGTTGGTATTTTATTTGTTCGCTTTGCAGAAAATTTTCACTTCTTTTTTGTATATAGCTAAAAAACACGGGACCCAAACTCGATAAAACAAGCAAACTCAATGCCGATATTATCCATTTTCTGGTTATAATACCTATTGCAATCGGAACGACTAATATTATCACATAAATTGTTATAAATATTAACGTTTTAACAAAAGCAAGTTTTATATTTAGATATCTGTATTTTGAAACGGTATATAAAACTATAAAAAACCAAAATATCACAAGTAAATCATGCGGAATAATTTCTATTTTAAAAAAAGGTTCCAACAAATGCATTAAACCGGCAATATATAAAATAAAAAAACTTATTGCCAAAAATTTTAATCTTTCTTTTTCATATAAACTGGTAAGTTTTTTATATCTGTTATATAAAATCACAACGGCATATACACATAAAATTATAAAACATACCACAAACACATCATATAAAAAACCGGGAACAACATAAACATTCGGCGCTCGCGAAACAAATCCCTTTATAAATAAATCCGAATACGAAAAAAGAAGAAAAAAACAACACATAATCAAAGAAGCAAAAAATATTTTTTTATAAGGATTAATCAAATTAATTTCCAATGCGGTACATATAAAATTGAATAAAACCGGCATTGTAAAAATAGCAAAAACGTATACGAACCTTCCGTAATATAATGCCGTTTCGCTATCAACGGAATAAGAAACTATAAACGGACATAACGACCACATTCCTATAAAAAAACTCAGTATTAAAAATTTTCTGTATAATACCGAATTTCTGTTATAAAAATATAAAAATCCGGAAAGCACCGAACATATTAAAAAGGCAAGTAAAGATGATACCGCATAAAACATCCACATAATTAAACCCTATTTTCCGTTTTTTAATTTCCAATCCAAATATTTATTCATAAACTCGTCTATTTCACCGTTCATAACTTTTTCAACCTGAGCAGTTTCATATTCGGTTCTGTGGTCCTTAACCAACTGATACGGCATAAAAACATAAGACCTTATTTGATTCCCCCATGCAATTAAACCTTTATCGTCATAATGTTTTTCGGAAATTTGTCTTTTCTTTTCCAATTCATAATCATATAATTTTGCTTTCAGCAATTTCATTGCCGTAGCTTTATTTTTTGTTTGAGAACGTTCCGTTTGTGATTGAACAACAATATTGGTAGGTATATGTGTAATTCTGACTGCGGAATCGGTTTTGTTTACATGCTGCCCGCCTGCTCCGGTTGACCTGTAAGTATCAATCCTTATATCTTTATCTTCTATAACTATATCTATATCATCATCAACTTCGGCTATAACATCAACGGAAGCAAAAGAGGTATGTCTTCTTTTATTT
>ONEP01000236.1 GCA_900316875.1 Candidatus Ruminimicrobium bovinum | reverse complement strand
GGGAGACAATGTAGAGATGGATGTGGAATTGATAATGCCGGTAGCAATGGATGAACAATTAAGGTTTGCAATAAGAGAAGGCGGAAGGACAGTAGGTTCCGGCGTTGTTACAAAAATTGTTGAATAAAAAATTGCCGAAGGCAATTTAGCTTATAAGCTGAAAAGCTGAAGGGCTGAGAGGTTTTAGGAAGAAAACATAGTAATAGATTTTTCGCAAAGCGAAAAAAATACCGAAAGCTTATCAGCTGTCAACTGAGAATACGAAGTATTCGGCTCAGTTTCTCAGCAAAAATCGCAGAGCGATTTTTATTATTAGGAGTAGAAAATGGGTGACAGAGTAATTATTACGATGGCTTGTACCGAATGCAAAAATAGGAATTATTATTTTGCAAGAGGTAAAAAACAAGAAGGAAAGTTAGAAATTAAAAAATTTTGTAGAACTTGCGGTAAACACAGTTTGCATAAAGAAACAAAATAGTTTACTAACCTTTGGGGGCATAGGCTAACGGTAAACTTCCGGTCTCCAAAACCGGCTTTGGTGGTTCAAATCCATCTGCCCCCGCTTGTTTTAACGGATGGAATAATTTTTAGAGGGTGAAATATGTCTTTTTTTAGCAATGCAATTCAATTTTTCAAAGAAGCTTATTGGGAATTGACGAAGGTTACATGGCTTGGAAAAAAGGAAGTAGTTGCAACAACTGCCGTTGTTATAGTATTTGTTATAATACTTGCTTTATTCGTAAGTTTTATTGATATGATACTTTCTACAATTCTCGGTATAATATTAAAATTGGGGTAAAAAATGGCTAATCAATGGTATGTTGTTCATACTTATTCCGGACACGAGGATAAGGTTAAACATAGTATAGAAAAAACTGTTGAAAATTTGGGAATTAAGAATTTAATTTCTCAGGTTTTGGTTCCTACCGAAGAAGTTGTTTCGGTAAAGAATAATAAAAAACAGATAAGAAAGAAAAAGTTTTATCCCGGTTATGTTTTTATAGAAATGACAATAAACAATGAAACTTATTGGCTTATAAGAAATACTGCGGGTGTTACCGGCTTTTTGGGCGGTGTAAAACCTGTTCCGATGGGTGAAGATGAAGTTGCTAATTTGATAAGCACAATAGTTAATCCGGAAAGTGCAAAACCAAGACCTGCTGTTATGTTTAAGAAGGAAGAAAGTGTTAGAATTTCAGAAGGTCCGTTTAAACATTTTATCGGTGTTGTTGAAGATATAAATCAGGCAAAAGGTAAGTTGAAAGTTATGATAACAATTTTCGGCAGACCTATCCCTGTAGAGTTGGATTTCTTACAAGTTGAAAAAATAAACTAGCTGTATGTTACGGCAGCAATAGTTAATAAATATAATTAAGTTACGGTTTATCCCGCTCAGATAAGACCGTAAGTGTAGTTAAGGAGATATTAAAATGCCACCAAAGAAAGTTAAAACACAAATTAAATTACAAATACCTGCGGGAGCAGCAAATCCTGCACCACCGGTTGGACCTGCATTAGGACAACAGGGTGTAAATATAATGGACTTTTGTAAACAGTTCAATGAAAGAACCAAAAAAATGGAAAAAGGTATGGCAACACCTGTTGTTATAACCGTTTATGAAGACAGATCATTTACATTTATAACAAAAATGCCGCCTGTTCCTGCTTTAATTAAAAAAGCTGCCGGAATTGCAAAAGCTTCCGGTGTTCCTAATAAAAATAAAGTAGGTTCAATTACAAAAGCACAAGTTGAAGAAATTGCAAAACAAAAAATGCCCGACTTAAATGCAATTGATATGGACGGTGCAAAAATGATGGTTGAAGGCACTGCAAGAAGTATGGGTGTTGAAGTAAAAAAATAATTTTTGCAAAGCAAAAATTATTTTGGTTTAGAGTTGAGAGTTTAGAGCTGAGGAAACGAAGTTCCCGGCTCAGCCAAGAAGAACGAAGTTTTTCTGTCTCAGCTTCTAAGCAAAAAAATCGCGAAGCGATTTTTAATATTAAGTGGGAGTTGCTGTTAAAGCAACAATTGAACCACGGGAGAAATAAAATGTCAAAAAGATTAAACGAAGTATCAAAATTGGTGGATTCAAGCAAACTTTATTCAATTAAAGAAGCTGCAAGTTTAATAAAACAAACTGCAAAAGCTAAATTTGATGAATCGGTTGAAGTTCATGTTCGTTTAGGTATCGACCCTAAAAAAAGTGATCAAATTGTTAGAGGAACGGTATCTTTACCTAACGGTATCGGTAAAACAAGAAAAGTTGTTGTTATAGCCAAAGGCGAAAAACAAGCAGAAGCACAAAAAGCAGGTGCCGATGAAAGCGGTTCTGTTGATATAATTGAAAAAATATCAAAGGGCTGGCTTGATTTTGATGTTTTGGTTGCAACACCTGATTGTATGAAAGATTTAAGTAAAGTTGCAAAAATATTGGGGCCTAAAGGTTTAATGCCCAACCCGAAATCCGGAACGGTTACATTTGAAGTAGGTCAAACGGTTACCGAATTAAAAAAAGGAAGAGTAGAATATAAAAACGATTCTTTCGGAATAATTCATTGTGCGGTAGGTAAAGTTTCTTTTGACGAAACAAAAATAGCCGAAAATATAAAAGCTCTTCTTGAAGCAATTCAAAAAGCAAAACCTTCTGTTTCGAAAGGACAGTATATAAAAAGTATTTCCGTGTCTTCTACAATGGGCCCCGGAATTTATATAGACAATAACCAAAAATTCTAAAAATTTGCTTTGCAAATTTTAGCTTATAAGCTGAAGACTGAAAAGCTGAAGAGTTTGTTGTAAAAATTGCGAAGCAATTTTTGATAAATAAAAGATTTTTCGTAAAGCGAAAAATACATTAAACTTATCAGCTGCTCAGCTAAGAAAAACGAAGTTTTTCATCCTCAGCTTATCAGCATTAGTTGATAATTGAAACAAGAAGAAATAAACTTCTTCTTGTTTTTACAGTTTTAATAGAATAAGAGATAGTTATGAAAAATTTAAAAAAAGATTTATTATCAATTTATGATTTATCGGTGGAACAGATATGGGGTTTGGTTTCTTCCGCAAGAAAATTAAAGAAATCAAAATATTCCGATAAATTAAAAAATAAAACAATAGGGCTTATTTTTGAAAAACCGTCAACAAGAACTATGGTTTCTTTTGAAACTGCAATGGTTCAGTCAGGCGGTGTTCCTTTGGTTTTGGATACACAAAAGTTACAAACCAAAAGGGGCGAATCGATTTACGATACATCAAAAGTTTTATCAAGATATTTGAATGCTTTGGTTATAAGGGCATTTAAGCATGAATTTGTTGCCGAATTTGCAAAGTATTGCTCAATACCTGTTATAAATGCTTTGACCGATTTTGAGCATCCTTGTCAAATTTTAGCCGATTTAATGACGATAATCGAGAAGTTTAATATTAAGTCGGTAAAAGAATTGAAAAAACTAAAAATAGTGTTTGCAGGTGACTCAAATAATGTTTTTAATTCTTGGCTTGCAATTTCTGCCGTGCTCGGGTTAAATTTTGTACAGCTCGGGCCTAAAAAATATTTTCCTAAAAAGGATTTATTACAAAAAGCATCAGAATATGCAAAAAAAACAAAAGCACAAATATTAATTTCAAATGATATTAATGATGTTAAAGGTGCAAATGTTATTTATACGGATGTTTGGACATCAATGGGTAACGAAAAAGAAGCTGATGTTCGTAAAAAAGAATTTAAACCGTATCAGGTTAATGTTGATATGTTAAAAAAAGCAAATAAAAATTGTATTGTTTTACATTGTTTGCCTGCAGTCAGAGGGCAAGAAATAACCGAAGAGGTTATGGCTTTGCAGGAAAAAAATATTTTTGACCAGGCAGAAAACAGGTTACATATACAAAAAGCAATAATGTTTGCTTTGATAAAATAAAATTTATATAATTAAACAAATTGCTATGCAATTTGTTGAGGTAAAGAAGTATAGAGGTATAGAGGGATAACAACGAAACGGCAATGACAAATAATAAAGAGGTCATAGCAAACACTCTTATCTGTCATTTCGAACGAAACGAAGTGAAGAGAGAAATTTTGTAGTTAATTCGTTTCCATTCATCCATACTTCTATACATCAAAAATTGTCTTCGACAATTTTTATGGAGAGGTCGCATAGTTGGTCTAGTGCGCCGGTTTGCTAAACCGGTGTACAGGTGAAAGCCTGTACCGAGGGTTCGAATCCCTCC
>ONEP01000124.1 GCA_900316875.1 Candidatus Ruminimicrobium bovinum | reverse complement strand
TTGTTGTAAATAATACGGCAGCAAAAAAAACTGCAACAGCTTCCGTCAAAAAAACGGCGGCATCTAAAACAACAACCGCAAAGAAAGTTGCAAATGTCGCTCCGGTCACTAAAAAAACGACAGCAAAAAAAGTCACAACAACTCCGGCTAAAAAGACATCAACAGTTAAGAAACCTGCCGCAAAAAAAACAGATATAGATGAGCTTGATTTGGATGAAGACGAATAAAGAATATGACAATAAAAAGTATAAAAGTAAATTTAAAAAAAAATTCTTATCCGATAATTTTAGATAATGCTTATAACAGTTCGTTGCCGTTTTTTACAAAGTTTGTTCCTGAAAAAAAGGTTTTTGTTATTTCCGATGATACGGTTGCGAAATTATATTTAAAAAGTTTTGAAAATTTTATGAAGGAAAACAAGTTTAACTTGTTTTCCTTCGTGTTTTCTTCCGGTGAAAAATATAAAAATTTAAAAACTTTGGAAGAAATATATAATTTTGCTTTATCGGCAGGAATAGACAGACAATATACCGTTATTGCTTTAGGAGGCGGTGTTGTCGGTGATACTGCGGGTTTTTTTGCGGCAACATATATGAGGGGTTTGAATTTTATTCAATTTCCTACAACACTGCTTGCAATGGTTGATTCTTCTATTGGCGGTAAAACAGGTGTGAATATAAAAACAGGTAAAAATATTGCGGGTGCATTTTATCAACCGGAATTTGTTTTTATAAATACATCTTTTTTAAAAACTTTACCTGGTAATCATATAAAAAACGGTATGGCTGAAGTTATAAAATATGCAATAAGTTTTGATGAACATTTTTTTAATTATTTATCAAATGTTTTAAATAAAGCCGTTTTATCCGATGAAAATTTTTATTACATAATATCAAAATGTTGCAGATATAAAGCAATGGTTGTTGCCAAAGATGAAAAAGAAAAGCTTGGTATAAGGGAGTTCTTGAATTTCGGACATACATTTGCACATGCACTTGAAACAATAACCGGATATAAAAAATATTTGCACGGACAAGCTGTTGCGGCAGGAATGCTTTTTATTGCAGATTTGGCTTTTAATATTAAATTTATAGATGATAAAACAAAACAGAAAATTTATAAAGTTATTGACTCGGCAGGTTTTATTAAACCTAAATTAAATTTTAGTATAAATAACTTTTTTTCTTTAATGAAGAAAGATAAAAAAAATATTTCAAAAAAAATAAAATTTGTTTTGCCGAAAAAAATAGGAAAGGTCGTGTCAAAACAGGAAGTTGACGACAGAATAGTGTTAAAAACATTAAAGGAATTTTTTAAATGAAAAAAATATTGATAATAAACGGACCGAATTTAAATTTGCTCGGAACAAGACAGCCCGAAATTTACGGACAGATGACTTTAAAAGAAATTGAAACTAAGTTAAAAAAATTAGCGGCAGAACTTAAAGTTGAAGTTTGTTTTTTTCAGTCAAATCATGAAGGAGAAATTGTAGATAAAATAGGAAAATCAAAAGATGAATTTAACGGTATTATTATAAATCCTGCCGCGTATACACATACTTCCGTTGCAATAAGAGATGCAATATCTGCGGTTGAGTTACCTTCAATAGAAGTTCATATTTCAAATATTTATTCAAGAGAACAGTTTAGACATCATTCTTTTATTGCTCCTGTCTGTATAGGGCAAATTGCCGGTTTTGGAATTGACGGTTATTTATTTGCTCTTAAAAAAATTGCCGATTTAATTTAGGTTATGTTAATTGTATCGTTATTTATGCACAATATTTAATTACTTAGTGCAAATTAATAATTGTTATTATAAGGAGAAAATTATGAAAAAAATTGTTTTGCTGATGTTATGTTTTTTTGCGGTAACCGTTTATGCACAAACAAACGAAAGTATTGAGAATATTTTTTCAAGAACAAGTGTCAGAAATTACACAAATAAAAAGGTTGAACCGGAAAAAGTGGATTTGATGTTAAAAGCTGCAATGGCAGCCCCTTCGGCAATGAATAAACAACCGTGGGAATTTATTGTTGTAACCGACAGAAAAATATTAAACAAACTTGCAAAAATTGCACCTAATGCAGGTTATGCAAAAGATTCAAACTTAGCTTTTATAGTATGCGGCAATAATAAAGTGAGTGATAAATTTTGGGAACAGGATTGTTCAGCTGCAACGGAAAATTTATTACTTGCCGCAAATTCTTTAGGATTGGGTGCGGTATGGTGCGCCGTTTATCCTTTTGATGAAAAAGTAAAAGCAATTCAAGAATTGTTTAATTTGCCTGAAAATATTATTCCGTTAAACATTATTCCTGTCGGATATTTTGAAGGTGCGGTTATACCGAAAGATAAATATAAAAAAGAAAAAATACATAATAATAAGTGGTAATAAAAAATGAAAAAATTAAAAATTATTTTAGCAGGGCTTGTTGCATTTTGTTTGTTGTTATCCGTTGCGGGATATGTTGCATTAAAAAAATATTTTCCGGAAGAGAAAATAAAGAGTTATATTGTTGAATATGCAAAAAACAATTTTAACAGAGAAATTACTTTGGATAAAATTTCATTTACCGTTGTAGGTATTACATTGCATAATTTTGCAATGTCGGAAAAAACAACATTTAACGACGGAACTTTTGTTAAAGCCGATCATTTAACCGTAAAAGTGGCATTGTTGCCGTTAATAACAAAAAAAATACAGTTTACAAAAATAATTTGTGACGGTGCGGAAGTTTATATTGTTAAAGATAAAGACGGTGTTTTTAATTTTGCCGATTTTACAAACAGTGAAAAAAATACAGATAACAAAGAAGATATTTCCGCAAAAGAAGAAAGTTCAAGTTCCATAGCTTTTGAAATTAAAAAACTTAATATTAAGGATTCAAAAATTTCCTATAAAGATTTAGCCGAAAATTTAATTTTTGAGATGTCGGATACAAATATAAAACTTTTAAATTTTTCCTTAACGGATTATTTTAAATGTAACGGAAAGTTTAATGTTACATATATGAAAGATAAAAATGAATTAAGTTTTCCTTTAGAGTTTGATGCAAAAGTAAATTTAAGTAATTTCGAATTTGATAAATTGGCAGTTGAAATAAATTCATTTTTTACAAAAATTAAAGATACGGAATTTGATGTTTCGGGAAGCTTTAAAAACTTTAATAAGCCCGATTTGAACTTAAACTTATCGGTTAGAAATTTATCAAATAAAACTTTTGAAGGTTGGACGAATTCAAATTTGGTTTATGATATATCCGAACTTAATTTTATAACGAAAGCCAAAATTGACCTTTCAAGTAAAACTGCAAATATAGAAAAATTCAGTTTGAATTTACCTTCATCAAAAGCCGAACTTAAAGGACTTGTAGGTTGGGATAAAGAAAATATGCAATATGATTTTGATATGAATGTTGATATTGTATTAAAACAGCTTCAGAATTTTTTCCCTCAATATAATTTGGACGGTAATTTAAAATCCGTTATGAAAATAAATCAAACATTAATTGACGGTAATTTGGAATTAAAAAATATTAACGTTTCCGTAAGTTCGTTAAATATAACAAACTTAAATTCAAATGCAATTATTAAATTTAATACAAACGAAGCTTTACATAAAATAGATTTCAGAAGCGATAAAGATATCAAAGATATTAATATACAAATACCGACAATATCGGCAAAACTCAATAGCGGTGTATTTTCAGGTAATGTTTCCGTAACAAAACCGAATAATATTGCGGTGGTTGCAAATTGCGCTGTTGAAAATTTATCAAGTAAAGATATAAAACCTTTTTATGATTTAAAAACAGATATTATTATACCCAAAATAACGGCAGAATTAGATACGATGCTTCAAATGCAAACAAAAACGGCAAAAATAAACAAACTTAATATTTTACTTAACGATTCAACAGCAAATATTTCAGGTAACCTTGATTGGAATAAAAATTTAAAATATTCCTTAAATATTGCAGCCAACCTTACTTTAAATCAATTTGTAAAAAGTTTAACAAAGCAGGATGTGTCCGGAAATATTAACACAAAACTTTATTTAACGACAAACGATTTCAGCGGTAATGTAAATTTAAATAAAGTTTCGTTTTTTTATCAGGATTGCATAAATTTTAAGGATGTTGATTTAAAAGCGGTATTGAAATCCAAAAATAATATTTCAGTTGAAAAAGCTGCAGGTAAATTTAACGACGGTGTTTTTGATTTGGCGGGTTCGTTTATAAATAAAACGATAACCGTAAAACTTGTAATGGATAAATTGGTAATGGAAAAGTTTCCTCAATTTGAACAAGAATCCGCAAATAATAAAAATACAAAAACATCTTCGACAAATAAACAACAATCTGCCGGTTTTAATATAAACCTTAATACCGATGTTAAAATTTCAACGATAAGTATTCCTTATTTTTATGCTAAAAATTTCACACTGAAAACCGCATTAAATTCCATAACTGAAACTTGCAGCAGGTTGTCCGGAACTGCAAATTGCAATTTTAACGACGGCGAAATTACAAATGTATCGGCATTTGCAACAAATAAAACGGCAAAATCTTTATTAAATATTTTTATTATTGCAAATAATATAAAAGGAACATCTGCACAATCTTCTAAAGATTCAATTCATTTTGATAAATTCGTGCTTGATGCCGTAAGTACAAACGGTAATTTACAAATAAACAGAGGTAACTTTAAAATGCCTATTACCGGAATTGATGTTACCGGAACAGTCAATTTTAATAACAGAAATTTGAATTTAAGTGTAGTTCCTGCGGAATATACGGCTTTTAAAATTACCGGAACCATTGAAAACCCGAAAACCGATTTTGATGTTGCAAAGGCCGTTACAAATGCACTGAAATCGGAAAAGGTAATTAATCAATTATCAAATTTATTCGGCGGCGGCAAAAAAGAAAATAAAGAAAATGTAAATGCTTCCACGGATAGTACAAACTCATCAACTGAAACAAAACGGGAAACTTCAAAGCAACAAACACAACAAACACAACAAACACAACAAACGGCAGAGACAAAGGTAATTAATCAATTATCAAATTTATTCGGCGGTAATAAAAAAGAAAATACAAACTCGTCAACTGAACAGAAACAGGAAACACAGCAAACATCAGGGGAACAAAAATAATGGAGTTGCAAAAAATAAAAAGGTTTCCATATACAGATATTTTAGGGTGGTCAATATCAAGGTATGATAAATTTTTAAATTGTAAAAGACAATATTTTTATGATTATTACGGCAAATATGATAAAGAATTTTCTTATGATAAAATACAGCAATTAAAAGCATTAACTTCAACGGCACTTGAAATAGGAAATATAGTCCATGATACGATAAGAGATTTACTCGTTCGCCTTCAAAAAACTTCAAAACCGATAGATAAAAAAAGATTTTTACAATACACTTTGAATAAAACAAAGTTATATTGTAACAGTAAAACTTTCGGTGAAGTTTATTATAAACAAACAGAAAATATAGATGAAAATACATTGTTTCCGAGCATTCGGGAAATTCTTAATAATTTTTTATACAGCACAAGGTTAAAGTGGATATTTGAAACGGCAATAAAAACAAGTCCCTGTTGGATTATAGAGCCGGATGGTTTCGGTGAAACAAGAATAAATAATTATAAAGCATATTGTAAAGTTGATTTTTTAATTCCTGCCGAAGATAAAATTTTTATACTTGATTGGAAAACAGGTAAGAAAGATATAGCAAAACATTCAAGACAGTTAATAGGTTATGCATTATGGGCATGCTACCATTTTAATGTAAGCCATGAAAATGTTTTCCCGACAATATCATATTTACAACCTGCTTTTGAAGAATATAACGTAACTTTAACCGAAAACGATTTACATCTTTTATCCGAACAGGTTGTTGAAGAAACAAACCAAATGTATCAATATTTAACCGATATAAATAAAAATAT
>ONEP01000055.1 GCA_900316875.1 Candidatus Ruminimicrobium bovinum | reverse complement strand
GGCATATCAAAAAAATGCTCTTTGTTTTTTGACTCGGGATATTTCTTTTTCCATTTGTCGTACAATATTTTTCTTGCAATTTTCATTTTGTCAAATCCGGTTTTTAAGGACGGTCTTCTGATATTCGGATTTTGCGGAATAACGGCAAGTGTAAGTTGTTCGTGCAACTCCAAGTCTTTTAATCTTTTATTAAAATAAATTAATGATGCGGCACCTATACCTTCAATATTATAACCGTAAGGTGCTATGTTAAAATATGCTTCCAAAATATCTTTTTTGGAATATCTCATCTCAAGCCATAAAGCCGAAAATATCTGTTTAATTTTTCCTGCAACGGTCTTGGTATTTAAATTGTATAGAATTCTTACGGTTTGCATTGTAATTGTAGATGCACCCTGTTTTCCGTTTTTTGATATAAAAGTAGTTTTTATTGCTCTTAAAAGAGAAACAGGATTTATACCGATATGAAAATAAAAATTTTTATCTTCATACATCAAAACAGCATGTTGAATTTGTTCGGGTATTTCGTTTAACGGATAAAAAACTCTGTATTTGTCATCGTAAGAAACGGTAACCCGTAAAAGATTTCCGTCACGTGAAAAAAATGATTTTGAAAAGGTATAATCATTTAATATTTTCGGTCTCGGAAAAAATCTTATTATTAAAATAATTACCGAACATATTATTATAAAAGCAATAATATTTTTGGCATATTTTTTAAAAAAGTTTAACATAGCAAATTGTAAAATCAATCAGTTTTCTACTTACGCGGATTTACTTTAAATACGGAATTGCCTGAAACAGCATATCTGTTTAAATCATATAAATGACAAGCTTCAACCGCAGGCAAAACAAAACTTCCTGAAGCTACAGCTTTTGCTTCATAAGAAAACTCTTTGGGTTCCGAACCGACAGATGTGTAAATTAATAATCTGTCTTCTCTAATGTCAAAACTGTCGAATGTACCGTTTAAACTTCCGGGAACAATACTTAATCCGCCGGGTAACAAATCCGTTACAACCATATTTGATACATACTTTTTATCCGTTGTTTTTACGGTAATTTTAACTTTAATTTCGTCGCCTACTCTAACAGCGTTTGTTTCGTTTCCGTCTTTATCAAAATATTTTTTATCAATTTGTAAACCTTTGGATATATTTTGCTTTTTATCTTTAAAAAATCCTTGTTGCGTTATTGCATAAAACAAACCGAGTGAACCTGTGGTATTTGATTTTACACTTATATTTTTTGCCTTGGAAGAAATTGTCGCTTGCATAAATCCGAGTGAATTTTTTGTTCTTTCCGCTTTTTGTCCGTCAATAAAAATTTCTATATTATCATCTTTATCTTTGTTGGCCGTTGAATAAGCGGCAACCGCCAAAACAGTTTTTGCGGAACTTAAAGTATTATAATTTTTGTTAACAATGTTATCCATGGCATTTTGTATTATTTTTGCAACGTCAGGATTATTTAAAATTTCGGGAAAATGTTTTGATATAAGATATACATATGTTAAATTTCTAACAAAATCGGAATCATAATCCGAATAAACCTGATTATCATTTTTCTCCGTTTTAACTTTAAATTTCTTTATTATATCTTGTGCTTTATCTTCGTTCTGTAACAATCTGTAAGCAGAAGCAATGTATGCCCCTGATATTGTTCCTGCCCAATTTTTAACATTATTATCAAAATAATCTTCCAATTTAGATAATTGTCCCGTTAAAACTATAGAGTTTCTTGCCAAAAGATAAAGTGCTTCGGCCTGCAAATCAGCTTCGTATTTATCGTTAGGTTCTTTAATAAAATTTCTTGTCCAATCCAACAACTTCTTTAACATTACACCGGGAACTTCATATCCCAAACTTTGTGCATCGGTAAGGAATTGCAATACATATAAAGATGCATAGTCGCTGACTCCTTCATAATCGGGCCACGGAGAAAAACCGCCGTCAACTCTCTGTCTTGAAGCTAACTTTTCAATATAACGTTTAAATATTGTTTTGTTTTCTTCCGTAAGGCCGTATAATGCTATGGAAGCATAAGTTTGACTTGTAATCTGTTCCGTACATCCGTGAGGAAATTTTTCCAAATATTTTTCCAAGCCAAACGCTATAATCAAAGGACTGTTTGATACAACAATATTTTTATCGCAAAACTCGTTATAACCGTCAATATTTTTAAAATTTTTTATATCGAAACTTTCGTTTTTACTTTCACCTACAGTAATATCTGTTGCATAAACACTTGCCGGACGAATGCTTAATGCAGAAGATATTTTTGCTTTGCTGTCCGAAAGTTTATCTGTTACATTAAACTTAATTTCCGCATTTCCCAATTTATCAAGTGCCTTAACTTTAAAATTTAAAGTACCTTCTTTTCCGTATTCTATATGAATATTTTTTATTTTTTCTCCTGACACTTCCAAATTATCCGAAACGGAAATTACAGCTTCAAGATCGGCAGCATTGGAATCTTCTTTACTGTTTGTAATTTTTAAATTAACATCAAAAACATCCGAAGGAGCAGCAACAACAGGTGCTCCTGCCGACAAAACTATCGGTGCTCTTACAACGACGGATTTTTCACTGCTGCCGAAAGAAGTGTTTTTACCTACGGCAACACACATAATTTTTAAGCGTCCGTTAAAATAGTCCGGAACATTATATGTATATTTTTTAGGGGTTTTATTACTGTCAATTATTCCCGACCAGAAAACCACGGGTGCCTGTGTTTGCCTTTTAAAAGGATTAAGTCCGGCATTTAAAAGAGCTTCTGCTTCGGAATCAAACCCCGTACCTCCGCCGATACCGTAAACTTCTTTTATTACAGAAAATTCGGGTAAGAACAAATCTAAAGTTTGATAAGAGCTTACATCAAGTGCCGGTTTCCTGAAGAAATACGATAAAGGATCCGGAGTTTTATATTTTGCTACTTGTAATATTCCTTCATCAACTCCGTAAATAATGATTCTGGCCGTCTCCGATGTTGAATATTCTATTTTAAGTTCGGAACCCGGCTTTACAAGTTCCGGAACTGTTATTTTCGGTTTTATTTCTTTTTTGGTATCGGATGCGATTTTAAAATATTTTAAAGCATAACTGTGAGGATTTAAAAATACTTCTTTTGAATTTTTTGCTTTCAAAACAGAAACATTTAAGTATGCTCCGTCATCAATGTTTCCCGGAACGGTTATTTTGCAAAGTTTGCTGTTGGTATCCATATTAAACCATTTATAAGCATAAACTTTATCTTTTTCAATTGTAATTAATCCTACT
>ONEP01000077.1 GCA_900316875.1 Candidatus Ruminimicrobium bovinum | reverse complement strand
TAGTATATCAAGTATATTTTTTTTGAAAAATATGGAAATAAAAAAAATTAATAGTATAAAAATTATAAATGTTATTTTTATTTTTAATTGTCTTGAAATAATAAATTTTATTCCGTAAGCTAATATTGGAAGTAATAATATGTTTGCAAAAAAAATAAGTTTTATCGGTCCTCTAAACCAAGAAAAAAATGGAATTATATTGTTTGCTAAATTTGAAAAAGTTTTAAAAGTTAACAAATATAAGAATATTACAAATATAATATTTTTTAAAATATTCTTATTCCAAATATGGAATAATACCATTATGATGATAAAAAAATTTAATGCACCAAAATAATTTGATGTTTCCCAAAATACTTTACTTGTAAAAATAATATTTATATTAAATAATAGCGTTAATAAATATTTTAACTTATAACAAATGTAAATATTACCGGTGTCAAATATATTAAACCTTCTGCCTCCTTCAAGATAAAAAGAATAACTTGGAATTAATTGAATAGCTGTCAAAAAAATAGAAAAAAAATAAGAACTTATTACTACGATAATTGTATGTTTGTTCCTACAAAAAATTAATACATAAAGTAAAGAAACAAGAGCAGTATAATATACATACTGAAAATGTCCGGCAAATATTTGTAAAGAAATAATAAAAGTTATTGGAAATATATTAAAGTAATTTTTGTGTTTGAAAGTTTTATCATAAAAATATAATAATAGAGGGAACCAACATGCAGTAATTATATTTGATAAATGAGCGGCATAAAAATGTAGGTAAAAGTTTGAAATAAAAATTGAAATTACAGAAACAATCAAAGCAGTTATAGTGTCTTTTATTTTATTTTCTATCCATAAAAAAACCGAAAAAGATAATATAAAAAAATGTATTAAAAAAGATAAATTGATAGCTTTTGATATTGGTAAAAAGAAAAATATTATATTCGGTAAATAAAAAACAGCAGTTTCCGAATTTGCAAAAAACGGTATTCCGCAAAATATTTTTGTTGTCCACAATGGGAAAAAACCGATTTTAATTGTATCAAAGGCATACTGTCTTATATTTATAAGATATTGTAAATCCAGTTTATCAAAATTTGAAAAAAATGTTTCAACCGGTGCAAATAATATGTTTAAATGAGTAAAAAAAATAATTGCTAAAAGTATTATTGCAATATAATAATTATTTGTTTTGATAAAATATTTTTTAATTTTATTCATATAATTATTTAAAAGTAAAAGAATGTAATTGCCATCCGATTACTTCATGATATAGTAAATAACTTAAGGTTATAAAAATTATCAAACAGAATATTATTATTGGTATTTTTGTATACTTTCTTGTTTTGTTTAAAAGGTATACTATTATTTTTGCAAAAATAAAAAACAGCCCTAGATAAGGAATGTAAGTATATCTGTTTGCCACATCAAAATTTTCTATCGGTAAGATATTGTTAGATGGTAATATTGTTATAATAAAAAATGCAAAGCCGTAAAAAAATATTTTTGTTTTCCGTAAAGATAAAAAGCAAAAATAAATTAAAATGTATACAATAGCAGGTGAGTATAAAATATATAAAGGTGGCATTGAGGATTTATTATATAAATACGGATATGCACATTGTAGATTTATTGGTAGTATTAATTTTTCTAAGTAAAATAAAATGTTAAAATGAGCATTTATAAAATTTATAGTAAGATTGAAAAAATTAAAAATAAAATCAATATTGTTTATTTCAGTAAAATGGTATTTTGTAAAATAATGCGTTTGTATTGTGGCAATAATAAATATAAAAGTAATTAGGATGTATATAAAATATATTTTGACTTTTTGTTTTTTAAAATTATTTGTATAAAAATCAATTAAAATTAAAACAAAAGGCAAAGTAATAGCCATTGCTTTTGAAAAGCAAGAAAATAAAAACATAATAACGGACAAAGTTATATAAATTGTTGCTTTTTTGTGATCATACATTTTTATGTACAATAGTATGGACAATAAATAAAAAAATGTATACAATAAATCTTTTCTTGCACTAACCCAACAAACCACTTCGGCTCTTGTAGGGTGTATAGCAAAAAGACTTGTTATTATAAAAGATAGCCAGAATGACTTGGAAAGTTTAAAAAATATTAAAAAAACCAAGATAATGTTTGATATATGTAGCAAAATATTATCAAAGTGAAATATTTCAGGAACAAAACCGAATAAGTTTTTCTCTATCGTATAAGAAATTGTTGTCATAGGATGATAAAGACCTTCGTTATAACTTTTAAAAATAATTATTATTGATTTTAGTGATATATCCGGTAAAGCTTTGTTATTTACTTTTAACATGCGACCGTCATCTAATGGTGAAAAATTTGCATTAATCATAGGTATAAATACTAAAAATGTTACTGCAATTAGAAAAAATAATAGAAATATTTGATATTTTTTTAAAGTATACATAATGTTTAAATTGAGATCTTAAAATATTTAACGTACATAATTATATCAAAAATAAAACAGAAAAAAGATTGTATTTTTTTATATTTAAAAGTTCACAAATTTTTCACATTTGGATAGTGCAATTTTTTTTAAAATAAGTTATAATTATATTGCAAGGGGGTGGAAAAAGAAGTTAATTTAAGCAGTTGGTCGTGTAAAAAAAGTATTTTTTAGTAAGCGGTAAAAAAATTAAAAAATTATAGGAGGTGCGGCCATGAACAAAAAAATAGTCGGTTTTGTCTTGGCAATGTGTTTAACGTTAGGTCTTGGTGTAGCAAATTCGTTTGGTTTTGATAGATTTGGGCATGTTGGTGATGTAGTAGCTACTTCTTCTGATGGTCAATTAACAGGTTCGGAATATACAGCAACTATTAGTGCAGGTGATTTGCAGAAAATACAAGAACAAAATGATAGAATATCAACAATGTTTGGTTATGCTGCCGGAACAATGGTATTTTCTATCAATAAAAATTCTTTGAATTTTTATGATGGAGATGGGCTTAAAGTAGGTTTTAGTATAGCTAAAACTCCTGACGGAAAGCTAAAATATACACTAACATCATTAAATTTAACAGGAAGTGATATTAAATATATTCAAAAAGCAGGGGGATTAAAGAATTTTTTACTTGCGTTGGGTGCAACTGAAGAGGATTTACAGGCACCAAAAACTAGATCAGATGGGGCTTTCGTGAATGAAGCTGGTGATGTTGTTGATAGTGCAGAAGAAGCAGCTATGGAAGAAGTTGGATGGTTAGGTATTGCTGAGACGTGGTTATCTCTAGGAAAAGAGGATCATACAATTTCTATAAATTTTGAAGCTGAAGGTGGAGCTCAAGTTACGTTGTGTCAAGATCAAAAACCACAAGAAGTTTATGGAACACTTAATGGAAAAGCTTTCTTGATGACTGAATATCAATATGAAAATGGAGTATTAAAACGAGTTGTAAACGCTAAAATTAAAGCAAAACCTACTAAGACGAATGATGATGGAACAAAAGGCAATTCTAAGGGCGAAAATAAAACGACAGAATATAGTATTGAGTATACAGTGACGGTTATGGATCAATATGGCAGAGAAGCTTATTCTTATGCAGCAGAAGGAGTGTATGAAGGAGAAGGCAAAAATAGAAGAATAAAAACAGATGCGTTTGGTAATGGAATCTATAAAGAAATAGAATATACAAAGAAGAAAAAGGTTGAGGGAAATGATGGTAGTATATACTTTGAGGATGATAAAGATAACACAGGTTCAGGACATACTGTAGATTATGAATATTCGGCAAATGGTTCTTTAATAAGTTCTACCGATCATACAAGTGGACAAACTACGTATTATTCTAATGGAAAACCAAGTTATGTCATGTATGACGGGCAGGTTATATCTAATTACTTTTATTCTGCTACCGGGCTTTTGGAATGTATTAAGAACTACAATGGTGGAGTAGCAACCAGTATGACAGTTTTTGATGAATTTGGCAGACAAATGGGATCTGTTTCATTGACAGGTGATAATTGGAAGTTAACCGTAGAAGAAGCAAGAAAAAGAATAATGAACAGGTTAATGCATCCTGATTCAACGGTTGATGATGGTGTTCAAAGTATAACGTGGTATAGAGATTATGTAGAGTATATTAAAGGACAAGTTGGAGAAGCCCAAGCATATAAAATTTTCGAAGCTTTCGGATTAAGCAGACAGAAAATTGATTTTGCATATAAAAATACTCGTGGCTACTCTTCAGCTATGTTAAGTATGAGCCTTAGTTTTGGTAAGAAATCAGGAGAAGAAGCAGCCAAGTATGCAGGTAAAGCTGGCAGTAATGTAAACGTAGATGAAGATACAAGTGTAGAATATGGTGAATTTGAACCATATGATTCATATGAAGGTGAAGTTGATACGGTAACATATACTACAAATATTATGGCACATGGAATAAATATTGAGCAAGTAGAACATACATGTGCAGCCGGTTCCGTAACGAAAACTACGTACTATGATCCTGTAACAAAAGGAAAACAGTGGTCTTCTGAACCTACAGATAAAGAATTGGAAGCAGCAATAGAAGAAAGAGGAATTGATAAGAATGATAAAAAAGCTGTTGCAGCATTAAAATCAGAACTTTCGCAAGCAAAACTTGAAGCGATGGCAGATAGGTTAGGAATTGATAAAAATGATGAAAAAGCAATGGAAGATTTGAAATATGGATTCTATACTGATGAAAATGGCAGAGTAATTTCGATACAAGTTGTTGATAGTATTAATATGCAAGGCGGTTCCGGATTCCAACCTATGGATGACGAAATTATAATGGTAGTTGTAAACGATAAAATTAAAAATGAGGTGATTAATAATATTAAAACTACAGGTGACAGAAGTGTAGTATTTGCAAGTGCTGTTACAGAGGATACAAATGGATTTAAGACAGTTGTATATCAAGAAGATTGGGGATATGCAGTTGGTCAAGAAAACGTAAATAAATTTGTAAAAGCAGTAGAAAATAAAGATTTTGATTGGGTAAAGAAAAATGAGGCTATAAACGGTCCTATACAAAGGGCTATGTTCGGTGATAAAACTCCTAATGTTGATACAATGTGGAAAGCTATACAAGCGGTTGCTTCTTTAGCCAATGGAAATCCAAATGCGTTTATTGAAACATTAAAATCTGTTCCCCCTGATCAACGTGATACGGTATTGAAAGGAGTAGCAGCAGGATTAAAAGCAGTAGGATTTTCATCAAGTTCACTTGGAAGAGATTGGAAAACTGGTGTTACTGTGTTAACCGGGAGTAATAATAAAAAAAGAACAGATGTTGCTAAAGTATTAAGAGACTATTTATTACAAGAAGAAGCAAATTTCTAAAATAAAGAATATTATCAAAAGCAAGAAATCCCATATAGCTAAAAACTATATGGGATTTTTGCAGTTTTTAATAATAAAATTTTATGAATACATTAAAAACAAATCAAATATTTTTAATTATAATATTATTGTTTGTTTCTTTTTTTACATTTATCCCTGCAATAAATTCAGGTTTTGCTAAACTTGATGATAAATTTATGGTTTTTCATAAAAGTGTAAAAAATATGGATATAAAAGAAGCTTTTATTGAAGAACATTTTGCAATGTATCATCCGTTAGTGACAGTTTCTTATGCAATTGAAAATAAATTGTTTGTTGCAACACCGGAATTTTTTCATTTTGATAATATGTTGCTTCATTGTATCAATACAATTTTTGTTTTAATGATTTTTTTGTTGCTTACAAAGAATTTTAATATATCCTATATAATTGCATTGTTATTTGCAATACATCCTTTACATACTGAAGTCGTTGCTTGGATTAGTGCAAGAAAAGATACGTTATATTCAATATTCTATTTGGCTTCAATTTATTTTTATATAAAAAGTTTGGATAGTAAAAAGGAAAAGATTTATATTGCAATATCTTTTATTTGTTTTTTATTATCATGTTTTTCTAAAGTTATGGCTGTAACTTTGCCGGCAGTTTTAATTTTAATTGATTTTTATTTAAATAAATTAAATAAACAAAAAATTAAAATTTATTTACCTTTTATTTTAGTGACAATTTTTTTTATAATAGGTGGAATACATGCACACTATTATACAGGTTTTAAATATACGGAATACGGTCTATTTAATAAATTTTTGAATGCACATTTTCATATTTTATTTTATATAACAAAGCTTTTTTTACCGATAAATTTATATTGCATGTATCCAAAATTATATAGTGAAAATATGGCTGTTCCTTTATATGTAACGGTATCACCAATATTAGTATATTTATTAACATTTTTTGTTATATACAGTTTAAAATATTCAAAAAAAATATTTTTCGGTTTTAGTTTTTTTATAATAACAATATCACCTTGTTTGGGAATTTTTACTATTGGTAAAGCAACAATGGCAGACAGGTATATGTATATTCCTTTAATAGGTTTGGCTTACATTTTAGCGGAATTTTTTATCTATATTTATAACAAATTAAAAAACAAATTCAGAGTTTTATTTTTGAGTATAGGAATAATAATTATTTGTTTATTTATATATTTGTCTTTTATGAGAACCATTGACTGGAAAAATAATGCATTTCGAGCACCTCAAAATATTAAATATTATACTCCCGATTTATTGTTTTGTATTAAAAAATAATTAACTGCTTTTATATATTAAACATATTGAAAAACAAAGAAAAAACTTGTAAAATCAAGGGTATATAAATTATATATAAATTGTTAAGTTAAAAAAGGGGGGAACATATTATGCAGGCTGTTATTATGGCAGGCGGCTTTGGAACAAGGTTAAGACCTATTACATGCAGTATTCCCAAACCTATGGCATCCGTGGCGAACAAACCGATGTTAAGTCATATTATCGAGTTGCTGAAAAAATATGGTTTTACCGACTTAACAATGATGTTGTATTACCAACCGGAAATAATAAAAAATTATTTTAAAGACGGAAAAGATTTAGGTGTTTCAATAAAATATTTAAGACCTGAAGTTGACCTTGGAACTGCAGGCAGTGTGGGTTTTGCAAAGAAAAATATTACCGGCACTTTTGTAGTTATTTCAGGTGATGTTTTAACAGATTTTGATATAGAAAAAGCAATAAAATTTCATAAAGAAAAAAAAGCCGTTGCCACAATGGTTTTAACAAGAGTTCAAAATCCTCTGCAATTCGGTGTTGTTATAACCGATAAAGACGGTAAAGTTGAAAGGTTTTTGGAAAAACCGTCGTGGGGTGAAGTTTTTTCCGATACAATAAATACGGGAATTTATATGCTTGAACCGGAAGTTTTTGATTATATACCGGAAAATAAAGATGTTGACTTTTCAAAAAATTTATTTCCTCAATTGTTAAAAGATAAAAAGCCGTTATACGGTTACATAGCCGACGGATATTGGAAAGATATAGGTAACCACGACGAATACAGATTTGCACATTATGACATATTAGACGGTAAAGTTAAAATAAATGTTGACGGAACAAAAAAAGTTATAAACGGTAAAACCGTTATAATAGGTAAAGACTCGGTAATAGAAGATGATGTAATCATCGATAATAATGTTATTATAGGTGATAATACCGTTATTAAAAGCGGTTCAAAAATAGGTGCTTCGGTTATCGGTTCAAATGTTGTTATAGAAAAAAATTCTTTGGTGCTCGGTTCGGTTATATGGGATAATGTAACTATCGGTTCAGAGGCAAGTTTAAAAGAAGTTGTTATAGGTTATTCCACGGTTTTGGGCAAAGGTGCCTCCGTTCAGGTCGGTTCCATAATTGCGGATGAATGCAATATAGGTGCAGATGCAACAATAAGGGCAAACCTCAGAATTTGGCCGCACAAAACAGTTGAAAAAGGTGCAATACTTTCTTCAAGTTTGGTTTGGGGTGCAAAGTGGAATAAGGCATTGTTTAATGCTTACGGCAGTGTAACGGGGCTTGGTAACATAGAAATTACACCGGAATTTGCCGCAAAGATAGGGTCTGCTTACGGTGCTTATATAGGCAGCGGTTCTTACATAGTTATTTCAAGAGATGACCACAGAGCAACAAGAATGATAAAAAGAGGTTTAATTTCTGGAATACTTTCCGCAGGTGTAAATGTGGGCGATATGTTAAACGCTCCCATACCCGTTGCAAGATATGAAATAGGTAATAACGGAGAAGTAGGCGGAATACATATAAGGCAATCCCCTTACGATGCAAAACTTATTGATATAAAATTTTTTGATAAATTCGGAAGTGATATTTCAATTAATCAGGAAAAATCTATAGAACAGTTGTTTTTCAGAGAGGATTTTAAAAGAGCAGATATGGATAATGTCGGCTTTATTACGGTTCCTCCCCGTGCAAACGAGTTTTATAAAACGGGTTATTTGGAGACCATAGAGAAGAAAATTTATTCCAATAAATCAATGAAAGCCGTTATTGATTATGCTCATTCAACGGCATCGCTTGTTTTTCCGACGATTTTAGGTGAGTTGGGCATAGATGTGGTTGCTTTAAATGCTTATATAGATGCAAAAAAAATAACAAAAACAAAAGAAGAATTTGCCAATTCATTAAACCAGTTATCCGATATTGTAATGACTTTAAGGGCGGACGTCGGTTTCTTATTTGATAACGGTGCGGAAAAATTGTTCCTTATAGACGAAAGAGGTAAAATTATAGATAATGATACCGCAATGCTTATTATGGCATATTTGGTAATGCTTACATATAAGTCCGGAACAATTGCAGTTCCGGTTACGGTATCTTCCGTTATAGATGAGCTTGCACAAAAATTTAATTTTAAAATTAAAAGAACGGGAACAAGCCCCAGAAATATAATGAATGCCGCAAAAGACGAAGGTGTAATATTTGTTGCCGATTGTAACGGCGGTTTTATATTCCCGGAATTTCAAAACTCGTTTGATGCAATGTATGCCGTAGGTAATTTAATGGAAATGTTGGCACAGGCAAAACTTACCGTCAGCAGTATCAGAAGGGAAATTCCCGCTTTTGAAGTTTTGCATAAAGCCGTTCCGTGCTCTTGGGATAAGAAAGGGCAAACAATGCGTAATGCAATAGAATATTCGAAAGGTAAAAAAACAGAACTTATAGACGGTGTAAAAATATTTTTGGATAACGGTTGGGTATTGTTGTTGCCGGATCCCGACGAAGCGTATTTCCATATTTGGGCGGAAGCAAAAGATAAACCGACCGCACAAGGGTTTATAAATATTTATACCGATAAAATAAGGGAATGGCAAAGATAAAAATTGATATAAAAAATAAGTGAAAACAGGGAAGGTTTTTAATCTTTCCTGTTTTTTTTACGATGTTATTTTTATAATTTAAAATTTTTGAGATAAATTAATTTCAATTTGATAAAATAAAAAACGGTTTAAATTTATAAAATTTAAAAAAGGAATAAAGTATGATTAAAAATTTGCCTAAAATTGCACTTGGAGCTTGGGCATGGGGAAACGACGGAACTTTCGGAAGTAATTTTACGCCGAAAATTTTAAAACCTGTTTTTGATACTGCAATGGCAAACGGACTAAACCTTTGGGATACGGCTTATGCTTACGGTATGGGAACATCGGAAAAAGTTTTAGCGGAATTTATAAAAGAATTACCGAGAGAAAGTTTTTTTATATCGGATAAATTTACTCCACAATGTGCTGACAAAAATTCGGCTACGGCAATGAAAGATATGATAGAAATGCAATATAAGCTTATGGGAATAAATAAGTTTGATATTTATTGGATACATAATGTTTGGAAAGCTCCTAAATGGACACAAGAGCTTGCAAAATATTTTGAGGGGAAACAAAATGTTCCGCTTATAGGAGTATCCAACCATAATCTTGCCGAAATAAAACAAGCCCAAGAAATTTTAAAAGCACACGGGCTAAAACTTTCCGCAGTCCAAAACCATTACAGCTTGATAAATCGTTACTCGGAAACTTCGGGAATTTTGGATTATTGCAGACAAAATAATATTTATTTTTTTTCGTATATGATATTGGAACAAGGTGCGTTATCCGGTAAATATGATACAAAAAATCCTATGCCGAAGGGTTCAGCAAGGTCATACACATATAATCCCATATTGGATAAAATTGAACTTTTAAACGAAAAATTAAAAAAGTTGGCAGACAAATATAATGTTGAAATTGCCCAAATTTCAATAGCTTGGGCAATTTCAAAAGGAACACTTCCCATAATAGGTGTAACAAAAGTAAAACATGTTGAAGATGCGGTTAAAGCTTTAAATATAATACTTGGCAGGGAAGAAATAGCGGAACTTGAAAATTTTGCCGACAGTCTTAAAACGGATGTTGTTCGTATTTGGGAAAGAAAACTTAAATAAAATTTAGTATAATAAACGGATATGATAAAAATATCTTACCAAAAATTGTTTTGGTTTTTAACAATATTTACAACTTTTATCAGATTGTCGGTAATAGGTAAAATAGGAATTACCGTTGATGAGGCGCACTATTGGGTATATTCAAAATTTTTGGACTTATCTTATTATGACCATCCTCCTTTAATCGGTTATATAATAAAATTATTTACCGAAATTTTCGGTGTTAATGAGTTTGCGGTTCGTTTGCCTTCGGTAATTATTTTTGTAGCGGCTTCATGGATTTTTTTTATATCCGCAAAAAAACTTTTCAATGAAAAAATAGCTTTTATTTCAATTGTTTTATTGAATATTTTACCGGTATTTTCTTTTTTGGGTGCCGTTGTAACAATTCCGGACAGCCCTTTATCTTTGTTTTGGTTGATATCATTTTATTTGTTTATAAATATAGTTGATACTTCAAAAAAAAGATATTGGTATTTGCTCGGTTTATCCGTCGGCTTTGCTTTGCTTTCAAAATATACCGCAGTTATGATTTACCCTTCAATAATTTTATTTCTTATATTATCAAAACAACACAGGTTTTGGCTTAAACAAAAAGAACTTTATATTTCAATGTTTATAGCTTTTATTTGTTTTATTCCGGTTATTTTATGGAATTTGGAAAATAATTGGGCAAGTTTCGGCTTTCAGTTAAGGCACGGTTTCGGGAGTTCTTTGCCCAAATTTTCGTTTACGTTATTCGGAAGGTCGCTTGCCGCACAAGCAGGTTATGTATCGCCTTTGTTGTTTATATTTTTCTGTTACGGATTATATAAATGCAGTAAAAATGCAATAAAAAATAAAGATAAAGCAAGCATGCTTATTGCAAGTTTTTCTTTACCTGTTTTATTGTTTTTTAATTTAATTGCAACTTTTAACGAAATTTTACCGCATTGGCCTGCAATGGGTTATTTAATTTTAACGATGTATGTTTCTTATTTGATTTGTGAAAATTGGTATAAAAAATGGCTTAGAAAAACCGTTTATATTTCCTGCGGTTTGGCAATGGTAATGAATATTTTGGTTCCTTTACATGCGATGTATAAAATTATTCCGTTAAAACCTTTTTTGCCTAAAGCCGAAGCCGAAAAAATAGAATTCGGTATAGAACGTGCCGAAGTTATAGACCCTACAAACGATTTGTTCGGTTGGAAGGAACTGAAACAAAAAATAGATGAAATATATTCCGCTTATCCTGATGATAACAAACCTTTTATTTTTACGCATAAAAGTTATTTGGCAAGCCAAATATTTTTTTATGTTCCGAACTTAAGAGTTTATTGTTTCAGTGATAAAACGGATGCTTATGATTTGTGGCAAAGAGATATTTCAAATTTAAAAAATAAAGATGCAATTTTTATTACGAGTAATTTTTTTGATTTCCAGGACCCTCAAAATGTTTATCCGTTTGAAATTTTTGAAGAACCGATGGAATTGCCGATATACAGAAACAATACTCTTTCCAAAAAATTTTGGCTTACCGTATGTAAAAATTTTGAACCGGAAAAATTACCGCAACGGTATACGGCTGATTTGGTCGGTGAAAAAAAGACAATTAAACAAGGTTTTCTTGACACTGACCATAAATTGTTTCTTTACATAAATAAAGAAAAAAAGAATACGTTTATTGATAAAATTGTTTCAAAAATATCTTACTGCGATTCCAAGGGCTTTAATATGCCTTTAATATTTATGGGACTTTTTTCAATTTTTATTTTAATGAAAGAAAAAAGGGAACAGTTTTGGATACTTGTTGCTTTGGTTATTTGTGTATCGGTTTGTGCCGGTATTTTTAATACCGTCTTAAAAGATATTTTTACAAGAGCAAGGCCGTTAGCTGTTTTTGGAGACGGTAATATAAATATTTTTTATGAAATAGTCCATAGAAATTCCTTCCCTTCCGGACATACCGAAGCGGCTTTTGCCTTAGCGGTTTCAATGATTATGCTTGTTCCGAAATATTGGTATATATTTTTATTGTTTGCATTGTGGACTCCGTTTGAAAGAATTTATGCGGGATGTCACTTTCCGTCGGATGTTTTTGCAGGTGCAACCATAGGTGCTTTATCGGCGTATATAATGATAAATATTTTTAGAAAAGCAATTAAATATAAAAAATTTTTAAAAGGAGATATAAAATGAAAGTTTTGGTAACCGGCGGGGCAGGTTTTATAGGTTCAAATATCGTAGATGCACTTGTTGAAAAAAAACATAAAGTTGCTATTGTTGACAACCTTGCTACGGGTAATATGAAAAATGTTAATAAAAAAGCAAAATTTTATAAAGTTTCAGTAACCGATTTTAACAAAATAGAAAATATTTTTAAAAAAGAAAAGTTTGATGTTGTAATTCATCATGCGGCACAACTTGATGTTAGAAAATCTGTTGCGGATCCGAGCTTTGATGCCGATGTGAATATTAAAGGAACCATAAATATTTTGGAAGCATGCAAAAGAACAAAAGTAAAAAAAATAATATTTGCATCTTCCGGCGGAACAATATACGGGGAATGCTCGTCCAAAGCTCCCGATGAAAAAGCTTTTGCAAATCCGTTGTCGCCTTACGGTGTTGCAAAACTTTCGGTTGAACATTATATTAAATGTTACAGTGCATTATACGGCTTAAAATACACGGTGTTAAGATATGCCAATGTTTACGGACCAAGGCAGGATCCTTTCGGTGAAGCGGGTGTTGTTGCAATATTTATAGGGAAAATGTTAAAAAATGAGCCGGTATTTATTTTCGGTGACGGTAAACAGTTAAGGGATTATGTTTATGTTAAAGATGTTGTTTCGGCAAATTTAAAAGCTTTAACTAAGGGAAATAACGAAATTATCAATATCGGAACACATAAAACTTTTTCCGTTAATCAGCTTGAAAAAGAATTGGCAAAAATTACAAATTATCAAAACAAACCTATATATAAACCTAAAAGAAGCGGTGAACTTTTAAAAAGTTTTTTAAATGTTTCAAAAGCAAAGAAAATTTTAAATTGGCAGCCGAAAACCGATATAGTAACCGGTTTAAGAAATACGGTTGAATTTTTTAAAAAACAAAAATAGGATGTATGTATGTCGATATTATCAAACAGAGAAATAATTTGTGAATGCGGCGAAACATTTGAAACAAATTTATGGTCTGCCGTAAGTGTTTCCGATAATCCGGAACTTAAAGAAGCAATAATTGCCGGTGAATTCAATTTGGTGTCGTGCCCTAAATGCCATCAAATGTTTTATTGGGAACATTTTTTTATTTATCAGGATTTGGCTAACGAATTTATTGCTTATGTATATCCTAAAAGTTATGAAAAACAGGCAACCTATTACAGAAATTTAATGATTCGGCAATTTAAGGAAGTTGCTTTAAGCACGACGGAAATGGTAATTGATTTTGAACCTGTTTTGTATTTCGGTATAGAAGATTTGGTTTCTACATTAAAAATGGAAGAAAATATAAATGATGAAATTCAAATTTTGAAATTTGTTTCAAAAATACTCGGGTTAAATATAATAAACATAAAACCGTCCGTTGCAAGAAATTTTTGTATGGTTCAGGTAATTCCGGTTTTGAAAGATGAAAAGGATAAAACAAAAGCCGTTATTTCAGGTTTGGAAAAACTTTTGGAATATAATAACAATCTTGTTGAATTTGAAAAATTTCTTGCAAGGATAAAAAGCAATCCGATATCTTTAAATGAGATTTTATCACATAAAATTTAACAGTTAATATAATTATGTCTCAAAAACTTATCATAGGTATAATACTACTTATTTTAAATGTGCCTTTCGGTTGGTTCGGTGCAGGAATTTGTGTATATTACGGTAAAAAATATAATAAAAAATTTTATTATTTTTTATCGGCAATTATTTATGGCTTGTCATGGGTTATGTTATTTACGGGCATTTATCTATGCGGTAAAGATTATGCCGAAATAATATTTGATAATTATGTTTCAAAATATATATATCCGATAATGATAATTTGTTTAATTGTATTTGTTACGGTTTATATAGTAAAAAAAATTAGAAAATAAATGTATTGCTTTTTAATAACCGTATAATTAATTTATTTCAAAATGAAAATAAAATTTAAAAATTTATTTAAACGCCCTGTTATTTTATTATTCATAATATATTCGGTAACATTAATAATATTAAATTATTATGGAGTTTTTTCGGCTTCTAAACAAAGCAGTTTAACGAATGCCGTAAATCAATACAAAGTTGAATTGTCGGGTAAAATAATAACTGAACCCGTAATAAAAAATAATTATCAACAATTTACATTGGAAGCAAAAACAATAAATAACAGAGATATTCAAAAAGAAAAAGTTTTAGTATCGGCTCCTTTAGATTATAATTTGCAATATGGAGATGTTATTTCTTCGGCAGGTAAGTTGATAAATACTCCAAAACCTTTGTTTCCCGGAAATTTCGATTACGGATTATATCTTAGCAGACAAGATATATATACTATTTTCTATCTTTCGGATGTTGCGGTTTTAAATAACGAACCGAATATTATAAAAAAATTTGCAATATCGGCAAAAAACCATATATCAAAACAGTTAGATAAATTTTTTAACCAACCTTATTCTTCAATATTAAAGGCAATGTTAACCGGTGATAAAGTTTCCTTGGAGCCGGAAACAAAAGATATTTTCATAAATACCGGTTTAATACATTTACTTGTTGTAAGCGGATTGCATATAGGTTTTTGTGTTGTAATTTTTATATTCTTTTTTAAATTGTTTAATTTACCTTTGAAATACGTATATTTTTTAACTATACCGGCTGTATTTTTTTACGTAGTTGTTACGGGTGCCAATCCGCCGGCTGTTCGTGCAGCCATAATGGCTTCAAGTATTTTGATGGCATTAATTTTAAACAGAGAGCCGTTAATATACAATGCAATTGCATTATCAGCATTAATTATTTTAATTATCAATCCGCAGGATTTATTTACGGCAAGTTTTCAAATGTCTTTTTTGGCTACACTCGGAATAATTTATTTGTATCCTAAGATAAATAAAATATTTTCCAACGTAAAAAATAAATTTTTAAAGAATTTATGTTCAATTGCTTCGGTAACTTTATCTGCACAAATTGCACTAATTCCGGTTTTGCTTTTTTATTTCGGCAAAATATCGGTAATATCTTTGTTTTCAAATATAATTGTAGTTCCGGTAATAGGTTTTGTTTTAGGGCTTTCTTATATTTTTTATTTAGCAACTTTTATATCGAGTTATTTAGCCGTTTTTATATCCGTAATACTTGCTGCTGTTTTGAAAATAATTTTATTTGTTATGGATTTTTTTTCAAATTTAAAATATTCAACAGTAGATGTTGTTAAACCCGGTATTTTTGAAATAATATTGTATTATGCGGCTGTTATTTTAATGTTTGAATTCGGTAAAAGTAAAAAAATGTTTTTAGTGTTACTGGCTTTAATATTAATTATGGTTTTTGAACCGTTAAAACAAAAAGAATGGACAAAAACTTTTGAAGGGAAAAGAAATGTCACCACACACATAAAAACAAAAAATGAAAATACAATTATTTTTAGGGAAAAAATTAACGACAAGTATTATTTTTCAAATTTACAACAATATCTGATAAGTATAGGTGTTAAAAAAATAGATCATTTTTATTCAAATACAAAAGAAAACATTAAAGAAAATTTACCTAAAATTAAAGTAGAAGAAATAATTTTGGATACAAATAATAATACATATAATTGAAAAAAATATATTATTTTGATATACTTAACGGATGTAAATGTTCAGTTTTAAGGAATATTTATATCTTTTTTGTTTTGATGAAGCGGAGGATGGTTATGCGTATATTGGTTTGTATAAAACAGGTTCCGGGAACAACGAACGTTCAAATTGATCCGGAAAGAGGAACTTTAAAAAGAGAAGGTGTTGAAGCAATAATAAATCCTTTTGACGAATATGCAATAGAAGAAGCCGTTCGGCTTAAAGAAAAAGTTGGCGGTAAAGTTACCGTTATTACAATGGGACCGCCGCAGGCGGAGTCTGCTTTAAGGGAAGCAATTTCAAGAGGTTGTGATGATGCAATATTAATCGGTGACAGAGCATTTGCCGGTGCCGATACGTGGGCAACCGCTTATGCAATATCAACGGCAATAAAAACAATCAGTGATTTTGGCGTTATATTCTGCGGTAAACAGGCAACAGACGGTGATACTGCACAGGTGGGACCTTCCGTTGCCGAAATGTTAAATATTGCGCATGTTGCTTATGTTCGTAAAATAGAAGAAGTTACGGAAAAATTTATAAAAGTTCAACGAATGATGGAAGACGGATACGATTTGATAGAAACACCCGTTCCGTGTTTGCTTACGGTTGTTAAAGAAATAAATACACCCAGAATTCCCTCGCTTAAGGGAAAAATGGCTGCTAAAAAAGCTGTTATAAAACAGTTAAATGCACAAGCTATTAATGCCGATACTTCAAAAACGGGGCTTGCAGGTTCACCCACACAGGTTAAAAAAGTATTTGCTCCGGAACAAAGAACCGGCGGGCAAATGTTTGAAGGAGAACCTTGTCAAATTGCTGCAGAGTTGGTTAAAAAATTATCAAGTGACGGCTTAATATAGAGGAGAATTAAAAATGCCAAATAAAATAAATATAGATACTGCCAAATGTGTAGGATGCGGTTCTTGTGAAGGCGCTTGCCCTTTCGGTGCTATATCGGTTAAAGAGGGTAAAGCCGTTATTGATGCGGCACAATGCAGGTTATGCGGTTCTTGTGTTCAAGCTTGTCCCGTAAATGCAATTGTAATGCAAAAGGAAGAAACAAAAAACGGTATAGATAAAACTCAATATAAAGGTGTTTGGGTTTATGCCGAACAAAGACATGGTGAAATTTCATCGGTTGTATACGAACTTTTAAATAAAGGAAGCGAACTCGCAAAAACGTTAAATGTTGCTTTAAGTGCCGTTTTGATAGGTTCTAATATATCGCAGAAGGCACAGGATTTGATAAACAGAGGAGCAGATAAAGTTTATGTTTATGATAATCCTGTTTTGGCCGAATTTCAAGATGATCCTTATTCATGTATACTTGCAAATTTAATAAAAGAAGAAAAACCGGAAATAGTTCTTATGGGTGCAACCAACATAGGCAGGTCTTTTGCATCAAGAGTTGCCGCAAAAATTTATACCGGGCTTACCGCAGATTGCACTGCACTTGAAATTGATTTGGAAACAAAAAATTTGCTTCAAACAAGGCCTGCTTTCGGCGGCAATATAATGGCTACAATTTTAACGCCTAACCACAGACCGCAAATGGCAACGGTTCGTCATAAAGTATTTAAAGAAGCTCAAGCCGTTAAAGGAAGAAAGGGCGAAATTGTAAATAAAACAATATATGCACAGACAATAATTAACAGAACGAAATTTTTAGGTTTTTTTAAAGATGAAAGTGCCGACGTAAATATTTCCGATGCCGATATTATAGTTTCCGGCGGAAGAGGTTTAGGTAATGCCGATGGCTTTAAATTGGTAACGGAATTGGCGAATTTATTGGGCGGTGCGGTAGGCGCTTCAAGGGCAGCGGTTGATTCCGATTGGATAGGTTATTCGCATCAGGTAGGGCAAACGGGAAGAACCGTAGCACCTAAAATTTATGTAGCATGCGGTATTTCGGGGCAAATTCAGCATATGGTCGGTATGAGTTCCTCCGATACTATCATTGCAATAAATAAAGATAAAGATTGTCCGATGGTAAAGGCGGCAACTTATTCTTTAATAGGTGATTTGTATGAAATAATACCTGCTATAATAAAAGAACTGAAAAATAAAGGAAAATAAACAAGGAGAAAAAAATGAAAAAGGTTGTAAGTTTGGTTGTGGTCAGCTTGATGTTTGCAGTGATTAATGTTTATGCGGCAGACTCTTCTACATTTGTAGATTTGTGTAAAACAGGCGGAATTGCGGCAATTCAAAGTATGTTAACCACAGGTAAAGTGGATGTAAATGCAGTTGCGGCAGAAACAGGGAAAACGGCTTTGATGTCTGCTTGCGAAAATACTACAAGTTCGGCTGTAGGTATAGTCGGTTTATTATTGAATTCCGGAGCAAATGTTAATGCTACCGATGTTCTCGGTAAAACAGCATTGGATTATGCAAAAAACAACGTAAAATACGGTGATAAAATTGTTCCTCTTTTGGAAAAAGCGGGTGCAGTTGCTTCAACCGTTAAAACGATAAAAAATTCATCCGCAACGGTTTCCGAAATGGCAACATCCGCAGCAACCGCAGCAGCGATAAAAATGGCAACGTCAGAAAATGCTTCAAAAACAGAAATTGCAGAAACGGCAGTAAAAGCCGCCGAAGCTACGGCAGCTGAAAAATCAACCGTAAATTCTTCAAATGCTTCTTCTTCAAGTTCTTCATCTTCGTCGGAAAACAGCGGTTTTTTCGGTAAGATAAAAAGCTTTTTCGGGTTTGGTAAATAATTTTAATTTAAAAGAGGATAAATGAAAATGAAAAAAGTAATTGGCAGTTTAAGTTTGTTGTTGTTAATGAGTTGTTTTGTTTTTGCAGGTGATGAAACAAGTAATTCTTACAGGCATTATTCGGTTATGGGCGGAGCTTCGGCCGAAGTAGAACCTAATGATAAGGAAATTCAACATTTCCCTACTACAGTAGCACCGAGTTTTCCCGAAGAAGATGTTGTTGCTGAGGAAGAAACGTCATCGGATCTTCAAAATGCTTTAAGTAAAGAAGTTCCCGTAATAGAAGAAAAAGAAGTTAAAGAAGTATTAAAAGAAGAAGTAGAAAATGCTGTTGATAAAGAACAGGAAAATTTCAAATTGGCATTGGAAAAACTTATGAAACAGAATTTATTTGAATTTGATTCAGATAAAATTTTGGAAGATAATCATGCAAATTTGGATATGATAGCGGAATTCTTAAAAGAATATGAAAAAATAACAATCAAAGTTGAAGGACATACAGATAATGTAG
>ONEP01000059.1 GCA_900316875.1 Candidatus Ruminimicrobium bovinum | reverse complement strand
AAATTATCTATAGCAGTCAGTATTTTTGTTGATATTTCTTTCTCATTTTGTAAGCCCCATAAGTTTCTTTTCGCATTTGTATGAGCTGTTTCATATTGAGCATCAGATTCATCTAATAATTTATCTATTCCATCATTATATGCAGGATTACCTATTACTTTATATAGATATTGCCTAACACTTTCTTTACACATATAACTTACAATTTCTCTTGGAGTATAATATGCTCCTTTTGCCTTTCGTGCAGATTCTCCTGTATCGGCATCAAGAGTAGCAAGTAAATTTTCTAACACTTTACCTAACATTTCTGGGTCAACAGCTACTTGTTCATATTCTGGAGTTGATTCATCGGTAGTAAAATTAAACTTTTCAAAATGTTCATACAATCTACAAAACCAACCATCTGGAAATTTTATAGTTTCTTCGAACCAATCATTTATATGAATATCAAAGAGTCCACCATTTAAATACTGAGTTTTTTTATCTGTAGTTGTTCTATCTTGTATCTGGGTATTTAAAGTTTCAAAAAACAATGGCTTTAATTTATTTTGATAATAATTTGTAGAGTCTTCTTCTATTTTAAAATAATTTTCAGATTCATTAATTAAATCTTTTTTCCTTAAAAACCATATAAACAAAAGTCTTCCTATAAGACGATTAGCAAACATTTTTGAATCTTGTTTATCTTTAGTTTTGGATAAGAAATTAAAAAGTTCCGTAAATAATCCAGCAACACCTTCAAAGAATTTTTTATTTACTTCTTTTAATGCAAAACTATCCCATAATATTTTATGTATTACTTCTTGGGATGATTCCTTACCTACTCCATATATGGAATTTAGTATATCTATTTGAGTGTTATTAAGATGATGTGATAATTCTAATACTCTAAGATTTCCATTATTTGATAAAACTATAAGCAAACTTTTTAAATCGTTTGTAAAAAAGAAATCTATACCTACTTTATAATCTTTAGAATTTCTTGTGCTATCATTATCTTCCCAATTAGGAGTAAGCATAACACCTGCACTGATTCTTGCTTTTGTCGATGTTTCGTTAAGCCAATAAAATTTAGATTCAAACAATTTATCTTTTTCATCAAAATGAACTATAGCTACTTTGTCTTGCGGGTAATGCGGGTGTTTATTGAACCATGTTTCAATTTCTGATTTTGGAAATGAACTGTTTTGTTATCAATCAAAATATCTTCAGATGATTTTAACTCAATACTATCGTCTAATACTAATATAAATTGATTTGCTAAATCTATTGCATATTTTAAAGATTTTAATTTATCGTTTTCATTATATAATAAATTTAATAACTCATTTATTTTAGGAAAAGTATTAATGTTTGAAGGCATAATATAATACTCCTATCGTATCTGTTATTTGTTTTTCTTCAATTTGTGAATTACAAATTTCATTGAACAATATATCAAATTCTTTATAAGTAGATAAAGATACTGTATTTTTTTCTTTAATTTCATTATTAACTTTTCTTAAAATCTGTGTTATTTTTGTAACTTGTGCAGAGTTTTGTATTCCCTTTGACAATTCATGTTGTAATGAAATATTCGGATAAAATTGTTGTAAAGCGATAATAGCTTTTAGTTGACTCGGTGTAAAATTATATATATTTGGCTTTTCTGCTTTATCCTTTGTTACTTTTTTTGCTAATCTGGAGATTAAATATCTTTGTAATTTAATATTATCAATGTGTTTTGTATTATTATCTGAAGTAGTTTTTATAATACCTAAAGATTCTTCTCTTTCCATAGAGAATGCTTGATTTTGCTCGTTAATTCCCGCAAAAAAGAGTTCATTTATTTCTTTATTAGTTATTGAAGTTTTTCCTAAAGTTCTAATTAATGCTAAAGAAAAAATATCTTTTGCTTTTGTTTTATTTTCATCTGGTAAATAATTCCATTTTTCTAAAGGGATTTTTTGTATATATTTGATATATTTTTTGTTGTTTTCATTGTCTTTTAAAAATTTTCTAAGGTCAAAAACATAATTGTTTGTCCATGAAAGAATATCGTTTTGCTCTTCTAATTCCGACATAACTGATTTTACTTTATCAAAATCTGTGCTATAAATTTGTTCTATAAATTCTATAGGATTTATTTTTTCACCTAATACAGACTGGTCTGTTCCAACAGTATGTTTTATAGTATCAATCTTTTTTTCTAATCTTCTAACAAGATTAAGATATAGTTCCAAATTTTTTATAGGTTTCATATTCGCTATAAAAACTTCTTCAAATTCTGACCCTAAACGATTTATTCTTCCATTTCTTTGAATCATTCTAACAGGATTCCAATGCAAATCATAATTAACTAATACTGCTGAATCTTGTAAATTTTGACCTTCAGATAGAACATCTGTAGCAAATAAATAATTGATTTCTTTTTCTCCTGGTTTAAGGTTGTATTTTTTTGATTTAGGAGAAAATTTATTAACGACATCATTAAAATGGGCTGTTTGTCCAGATATAAAGCCAGATTCTTCATTAAAATTTGGTATTTCATTCTTCAATAAATTGGGCAAACTATCTTTTAAATAATTTATTGTATCTGCAAAAAAGCTGAAAACTAAAACTTTTTTTCCGAATTTATTATTGTCTATTGCCTTCAACAATTTAACAAATTTCAATAATTTACCATTATTTTTAGGAGTTGATAATTCTGTTAGGAGTTTCTTTAAAACTTCTATTATTTTAATATCTCTCTTTACATCTTTTTTCATAGCTTTTAGGTTATAGATATTTGCATCCGCTTCTTTCTTCTCTACACCTTTTTTCATATCTTCATTATCTGAATCATAATTTTCCCAATCTTCAAATGCTTTCTCTATATCATCACCATAAAAATTTTCTAATAAAGAAATATCTTTTAAAGAAACAATATATCCTTTTTGTAACCAGTCGTAAAATTTATTTAAATATCTTTCGTAATTTAAAATACTTTGTAATAATGCTTTTGAACTGGATTCCAATCTCTTAAGCCATGTTATATGCAAAATATTATGAACTGCTAATTGAGTTCTAATTCTAAAAATATCTTCACTTTTCTTAATAGACAATAATTCTGATATTTCTTTTATAGATTTTCCGTATATTTGATTTTGGTAGATTTCAGGTCTATATGGAACAAATCCTAACAAGTTTACTATTTGAAATATGTTAGTAATTATATCTTTAATTTCATTGTCGGATAACAATGTTTTTTCACTTTCTGGAATTCTATTAAAAATTTCTAAATTAGCTGTTTCATCAAAAGGACTTATTTCTATATAATCTTCAGTATTTGTGGATTGTTTTATAAAATCTAACGGATGTGAAGATTGTTGTGTTATTTCAGAAAAGGCATCTAAATTTATTTTTTTAGGATTAATATTTTCAAATACATTTAAATTTTCAGTTATTTTCGTAGAGATTAAATTTGTTATATCTTCAGAATATTCATATTCTATTGATTTAACTGAACTTTGTGGAAATACTTTTTTATTTCCATCATTTGATATAATTCCACCTTCGTTTTCAACACCTTGTCTTGTTGACCTAACCAAATAATAAGATACTCCTTGTGCTACTGTCTTTTGAATATCTTCCCAATCTTCTTGTAATATTTTATTTCCTTTTTTTTCTGCTTTATTTATCCTGCTTTGTATTATCTTTAGTGATTCGAAAAAATCAATATATATTATTTTATCTCTGTTTTCTTTATATTCAACTAATACTGATTTTAATGCTCCTTTGGAAGCAAGTTGTATCTGATTGGCTAAATCCATAAGACCATTATTTACTGGAGTAGCCGTTAAAAGTAATACTTTTGAATCTTTGTTTAATTGTAACCATTCAAGAATTTTTTTATATCTCTCACTACCTTTATTTCTTAAATTATGAGCCTCATCTATAACAAATAAATCTACAGGCCTTATCCATGGCTTTTTATTCCACTCAATCATTTCTTCTATTTTATTAACATCTTGCTGAGATACTAATTTATATTCAACACCTTCTGTTAATTTAAAATGTTCTCCTAAATCTTGCTCCCATTGTTGTTTTAAAGAAGCTGGAACTATAACTATTATTCTTTTAGCACCTTTTTCAACATAAGTTTTTATTACTGCTCCTGCTGTTATAGTTTTACCCAATCCAACTGAATCGGATAACATAGCAAGTCCCATTCTTTCCAATTTAGAAAGCAATAAACAAGCATTTCTGTTCTGAAAAGAATATAAAACATCATTTATATCTTGTTTGAGAATTTGTTTTTGTTCTAATTCTTCTGGGAACAATTCCATCAATGTTTTTATATACACATCATAACAACCAAATGTTAAATCTCCAACAGGACTATTTCTTAATATTTTTGTAAAATCACCAGTCCAATCTATAGCTTCAGGAGATTTCCATAATTCGTCAAACCAACTTAAATGTCCATGACCTTGATTGTCTGCTTGAGGTTGAAAAGTAACAATTCTATAATCATCTTCAAATGTATTTAGTTCTGCATTATTTGTCAATCCAGCTTTTGTGAAATTGCTTGAACCTACAATACCTACTGCATTAGAAGATTCTTTATTACCAAAAATATAAGTTTTAGCATGTAAAAATGGTTTTCTAAAAACTTTTACTTTCAATATTTCTTTATCTAATAAATCTGCTATTATTTTTGATGTTTGTCTTAATTGAGATATGTAAGATTCGTCTTTTATTTTAGTTGGGGTTTCTGCTAAATCAAAACTTATATCATCGTCTGGAAATAAATTTTCCTGTATGTTATATGCTTTTTGATTATATTTTGATAAAGGTTCTTTACCTATTAAAAGTCTTATTGATTTATAATCCTTTATCTGCTCTATTATTTCTAATGTTCCTTCTAAATCCCAATAACCTGTAGCAACACTTAAAAATTTATGATTTGGAGCTACACTTCTTAGAACATTTGCTAAAAATATTCTTTTGTTATCTATGAGTTTAAATTCGGACATTGTTTATTCCCTTTATAAGATTTTTAGTATTTTACTAAATTTAACCGATATTTACTATAAAATATCTTATAAAAATATTCCGACAAGGGGTTGTCGGATTTTGGTGTTTATTTTGTTGTTGTCGTTGGGTTACAATCAAAGAATTTCCGAAGTTTGCCACTTTATTGAACAAAAAAAGACATCAAAAAGTAATTTTTCCGACGGTGAAAATTTTTTTTGATGTCTAAAAATGTCATAATATTTATATGACTACATTTT
>ONEP01000067.1 GCA_900316875.1 Candidatus Ruminimicrobium bovinum | reverse complement strand
GATCTCCAAGGACCTGTTTTAAACTGAGCTGCCGTTCCGGCTTCTACTATTCCGCCTGCAGGAAGTTCTGCAGCTGTTGGTTTTTTTTCTTCGTTTTTCATTTTATTCTCCATATATTTGAAATCTTTTTTTACAAATTATGAATTTTTTACTTCGTCATAAGCTCTTTGTATTGAAGTAATGTTTCCGTCTATAACTTCCGGTTTGCTTCTGAATTTAACTTCAAGTTTTGCTCTTGTATCTTTTAAAACACCGTCGATATCAAGTGTGCCGATAACTTTTACCAAAGCACCTAACATCGGTGTATTAGGCCTGTTTTGACCGATTGTTTCGTTTGAAATTTTTGAAGCATCTACAACGTAAACCTGTTCTTTTGCAATACCGAGTTTTTTTGCCATTTCTTCTGCAGAAAAAGAGGTATTAACAATAACTTTACCTTGTGTTCCAACACCTTCGGTAACATCAACCGCTTCAATTAGGGAAGGGTCTAAAATAACAACATAGTTAGGTTCGGTAACCGAACAATGAACCGTTATGGGTTCATCACTAACTCTGTTAAAAGATTGAACGGGAGCCCCCATTCTTTCAGGACCGTATTCAGGGAATGCCTGAATGTATTTTCCTGTTGATAAGACGGCTTGTGCAAATAACAATGCTGCGGTTTTTGCACCTTGTCCGCCCCTGCCGTGCCAACGAACTTCAATCATCTTTGACATCTTCATGCTCCTTTATTAATTTATTACTTGTAACTGATAGCTTAAATAAGTTTAAAACGAAAGGTCAAAACTAAGGTTGAAAAAATAAAACATCGATATAGTTAATAAACTATTAAATGTTTAACAATTCAACAATTTATACAGATGAAATTTTATCTATTTAAAAAATACAAGTCAATAAGTTTAGTGTTATAAAACTTTTTTATCCTTTTCTAATTTTTTTATCTTCATTGGTATTGTGATATAACCCCTTCATTATGGTTAAACTCATTTTATTATTTTTTTAACTAAAATTTGCCTTGTTTATTTCAATCTTTAAATCTTTCAATTTATATTTTTGACAATACGGAGAATATTATGTAAAATCAATAAATATTTTAATATCAGGAGTGTAAAAATGGCAATAATAAAAGGTTTTAACGGTATAAGATACTCAAAGGTAAATATAACTAACGAAATATGCCCCCCTTATGATGTTATAAGTCCGGAAGAAAAAGTAAAATTAAAAAAGAATTCAAAATATAATATGGTTCAGCTTGAACTTTCCGATGCTTGCGGTAAAAGAAATAAATATGCACAGGCAAATTTTTTGTTTAAACAATGGTTAAAAGACGGTGTTTTAAAACAGGAAGAAAAACCGTCTATTTATTTTTACGAACAAACATTTAAAGACCATGGCAAAAAAATGACAAGAAGAGGTTTTTTTGCAGCATTAAAAATTGAAAATCCTCACGGCGGTGCGGTAAAAGCCCATGAGAAAACATTGGCAAAACCTAAAGCCGACAGATTAAGTTTATTAAAAGCGGTTAAAGCAAATTTAAGCCCTATTTTCTTACTATTTAATGATGATAAAAACAAGATGGTTAATTTATGCAAAAATATATCAAAGAAAAAAGCAACCGCTGTTGCAACCGATAAAGAAAAAACCGCACATAAATTATGGGCTATAGATGATGAAAAAATTATAAAAGAAGTTGAAAGAACATTAAAAAACAAAAAAACTTTTATTGCCGACGGGCACCACAGATACGAAACAGCTTGGAATTATTTACAATATATAAAAAGTAAAGATAAAAACTTTTCCGACAAAAAAGAATACGGCTATGTGCTTGCTTATTTATGTCCTATGGAAGATAGCGGAATTTCCATTTGGCCTACACACAGGGTTATTGAAGCACCTAAAAACATTGAAGAAAATATCGAAAAATATTTTAATGTTTTACCGCAAAAAGATTTTGCAAAATTACAAAAAGCAAAAATACAACCTATATTGTTATTTAAAGATAACAAATACAGAACTTTGGTAATTAAAAATGAAAATTTATTAAAAAAAGCAATGCCTAAAAATTGTAAAGCATTTAGAAATTTAGGTGTGAGTATTTTGCATAATATTTTAATACCTAAGGAACAGGTTGCTGCAGATAAATATATTTATGTAAAAGATGATAAGGAAGCAATTGCACTTGCCAAAAAAACTAAAAAAATTGCAATTTTAGTTCCCGCAACACCTGTTGAAGCAATAAAAGAAATTGCATTAAATAATGAAAATATGCCGCAAAAATCCACATATTTTTTCCCTAAACTTGCAAGCGGTATAATTATACATTCGGTTTAATTACAATGACAAGTTTGGTTATAGACGTAAGTTTAATAGTTTTGTTTATTGTGTTTATCCATATCGGTTTTGAGGTTGGTTTGGTTCGCAGTTTTTTTGCTTTTTGTGCAGGTTTTATTTCAATAGTTCTTGCACAAAATTATCCCGTACAGGCAGGTATAAATTATTATCTTATTTTTGTTGTAAGCGCAATTGTTATTTACCTTGCCGGGCTTTTTATTGTGCGGGTTATTAAGTTTTTTTATTTAACATTGTTTGATAAATTTGCCGGTATAGTTTTAAGTGTTTGCATTTGTTTTATGCTAACGGTAAATTTTGTTTTGCCGCAAATAAAAAAACAAACAAACGGTGCAAAAACAACGGTAGGTAATTCAATACAAAAAATATATTACAATGTTTCATCCGTAATAAAAAATTAATAAATATTAAATTTAAGGAGTAATCGTGAAGAAATTAAAATTAGGTTTTCCAAAAGGCAGTTTGCAGGATTCAACTATTGAATTATTTAAAAAAGCAGGTATAAAAATAAATGTATCGTCAAGGTCATATTTTCCTACAAGCAATGATGACGAACTTGAAATAATGCTTGTTCGTTCGCAGGAAATGGCAAAATATGTGCAGGACGGTGTTTTTGATGCCGGGCTTACCGGTTTTGATTGGATATGCGAATCCGGTGCAAAAGTAAAGGAAGTTTGCGAACTTAAATATGCAAAGTCCGGTTTTCGTCCCGTAAGGTGGGTACTTGCCGTTCCTAACGATTCAAAAATAAAAAGTATAAAAGATTTGCAAGGTAAAAGAATTGCAACGGAACTTTTAAACTATACAAAAAAATATTTTGCAAAAAATAAAGTAAAAGCAAATATTGAATTTTCTTGGGGTGCAACAGAAGCTAAAGCAGGCAAACTTGTAGATGCAATAGTTGAACTTACCGAAACAGGTTCGTCGCTCAGAGCAAATAATTTAAGAATAGTGGAAGAATTGTTAACTTCAACAACACGGCTTATTGCAAATGCTGCGGCTTGGAAAGATGCTTGGAAAAGGGAAAAAATTGAAAACCTTTCAATACTTTTGCAAGGAGCATTAAATGCCGAAGGTATGGTAGGTTTAAAAATGAATATGCCGTTTAAAATTCTACCGGAAGTTGAAAAAATATTACCTGCATTAAAAAAACCTACAATTTCAAACTTAAGCGATGGTAATTGGATAGCATTGGAAGTTATTATTGAAGAAAGTGTAGTTAAAAAAATAATTCCGGCACTTAAAAGAGCCGGTGCACAAGGTATTATAGAGTACCCGTTGAATAAAATTATTTATTAAAAATAAAATTTAATTTGTTTTTTTAACTCAGTAAATAATAATTTTGTATGTATGTTTGTTGAAAATTTCACAAATTTTTCACATTTAGCGGTTGAAATTTTAGATATTTGTTGTATAATTCAGTAAGAAGTTTTCGTTAAATAAATTTTTTGGAGGGATAAATGAAAAAAACTAAAAAGTTTTTGGTTGAAGTTAGCAGTAAAAAGTTTGTAGCATTAATTGTGTCGATGCTATTTGTATTAAATATTGCAAGCCCTATTTTGGCAGCTACGCAGGAAGATCTTTTGGGTCCTGCTACTCAAGATATGGGAGTTCAAGAACAGGCACAAGGTAATACAAATGAAGATATTACTGATAAAGATTTAAAAGATGCAAATTTTACTGTTGCTGCGTTAGAACAAAATTATGGTGTGAGGGTTGTTGGTCATCAGCAAGCTTTTGTGCAAGAATATACTTCTCCTTCAAACAATTGGGTTGAACCGTCTAGTTCTGGTCATATAGGTGATTTTGTATTTACTAAAAAAGGGATAGATCACTTAGTTAATATTGGGTTATTATCTCCGGAAAAAAGAGATGAAATTTACAATGATATAAGAGCTCAGAAAGCACAATCTCAAATATCTTCAGTAACAGTTTCAGAAAATAATCCATCTGTAGATGCACCGGTGCGCTTTAAAAATGAAGATGGAACATATTCTTATTTTGCAGTAATTAATGTAACAATTAACAATACACAGGATACGGCGTTGGTTGAAATAGACAAAGATACATATATTAAATTGGCAACTAATGCAGCCACAGTGTCATTTGAATTTAATACATCAAACATACAAACAAATAATAATATCAATGGTAAATATGTAATAGATAAGTCAAATGTAAAAAATATTAATTATGGTGAAGCAATATCTTATAACTCTTCTTTTGAGCAAAAATTTTCTTTATTGGATAGAGTCGTATCACTTATAAGTAAAGCAAGAGAACTTGTAACGGAGGGATTTAATCTTGTAAAAAATGTTTTTTTCCCAAATAGAAACAATAATTCTGATACTTCCACAGAATCTCCTGCTGTAGTTGAAACCCCAGCAGAAACCCAACCTGCAGCAACTTCAGCAACTGATGAATTGCTTGTAAGCAAGGGTATGTCGTTAGCATATATTCAACAAAACTATGGTATTGAGTTTTCAAGTTTTTCACAAGATCAAATAGAAGATGCAATAACTAACGGATATATAAATAATGATAATCCTGAGGCACTTGAATATTTATATGTTACAGAAAAAGGATTGGAAGAATGGGATGTCTTAAAAGATGTTAAAGATGAGATATATCAAGAAATAAATGCCTCTACAGAAGAAACTCAACCACAACAATCACCTGCAACAGATCCTCAAGTAGTAGGTGTTTTGGTTAATTCTTATGAGAGTATAGCTAATAATGCTGATCCTTCAAAATCAGTTGTAAGTGGGAATACAATAATATTACTAGACGCAAATAATAAGGCTTTAGCAGCTATTGAAACACAAGGACTTAATTCTGAACAAAAAATAGCATTAAAAAATAGTTTGGTAGATGCAACAACAGAGGATGAAGTTAGAGATATAATATCAAGCCAAGGTGCAAGTATTAAAAGTATAACTTTTTATGATAAGAATTTAGTATCAAACGCCAACACTATGTCGGATGTAAATAATCATGCAGATACTGTAAATGTAACTGTAGAACAGTCTTCTTCTGTTGTAGAGGTTATAGCTTCAACAGATTCGCCAACAGGTTATTATGCTGTGGTTATGTCTGATATTGGTGAACATTCGATGAATCAAAGGGTTCTTGTTGAAGTAAGTGAACAATTTGCTCTTGATTATAACAATGGAGACGATATAATAGATGCGCAAATTGAATTTAAATCTACAGAGATTGAAGCAAAAAAAGTTGGTGATAATATTGTTATATCAAAAGAAAATGTGGAAAAGATGAGTATTTTTCAACAAAATGTAAATATAGACGAAAAAAAGCCAGTATATGCAACAGCAATGATAATAGATACTACACTTGCTATTTTAGGGGTAGGTGATAGTCTTTTAGGAGGAGTTCCAATATTAGGTTTAACTTCGGAGCAAATAGGAGAAATTGCACAAAAAATAGAAACAACATTATTAAGTGCAATGAATGCTGAATTTTTTACTCAATTGGCACAGACAGTTAAAAATTTTAGAGCACAAAATGAATCTCAAACAGAGCCGGCAAAGACAGTAACAGTAGAAGAAAGCGAAGAACAAATAGATGCAGGTCAAAATATTGAAGCAGAAACAAAGGAATACGCTGAATTGGATTTTCCTAGTGTTAATGATGCAAGTATCACCGTTTCAAAAAGTAATACTAAAACAGAGAATGGAAAATATTATTTACAAATAACCAATAGCAGTGATTGGAATATCCTTTTAGAAATTAGTAAAGAAGATTATAATAGAATACAGAATAGTGGTTCAACAACTATAACGGTAAAATTTAACACAAAACAGATTAGTGCAACACAACAAGATGATGGTACATATATAGTACCTAAAGAAAAAAATGTAGTTGATACCATTAGCGTAAATGTTGCAATTTCAGATTATAAAAAAGCAACATCTACATTAAACGGTAAAACAACAACAACAGAAACCTGGACAGATGAATTTGGACAGGCTCATAAAAAAATATCAACATCATGGACTGATGGTAATAAAGAACATTATAATTATACCGAAACTGTAACAAAAGACGGAAAAGAGGTAAAAACAACTACATTTAGCAGAACAATAGATAATAAAAAGAAAACGGGTAGCCAAACAACAACTACAATTGATAAAAAAACCGGTAATAAAACCGTAACAACGGAGGATATAACAGTAACAGAAAAGAAAGAGACGAAAAACAAGGGAAAAGCCAACGAGACAACCACCACCACAAAAACATTAACTTATAAAAACAGGGTTCAAGTTACAACGGATAAAAACGGTAAACAAACAAGTAAAAAATTGGATAATAAAGTAGTAACCAAAACCACAACGAAGAATAAAAAAGGTGAAAAAATAATAACATGGGTAACAAAAGTAGGTGGTGTAATAACCGCAAAAACAACAGAAAAAAGAGATAGCAAAGGAAATGTAAAAAGTAAAGTAACACAAAGTTATAAAAACGGTAAACTTGTGAAAACAACAACAAAAAACAAAGCAACTTTAACACATCCAAAAACAACTAAGGACTCAGCAGGAAATGTTACACATTATGACGATAACGGTAAAGCAACATACACGGAAATGAAAAGCGGTGATATTAAGTTCTATGATACAAACGGTAAATATGTAGGAATTATAAAAGCTGCGGATTTTAATTTAAAGAATTTTACTCCCCAACAGAAAAATAAAGTTATAAATAAGTTTATGGATGGTAGAAATAGCGCATCATTTAAAGCAGCGAAAAAACTTGCAGAACAGTATAAAGAAGGAAATAAAATTTGGGCATGCTTTGGTGATGGTGCTGCAGGATACACAAGTTTTGATGTTAATTATGATTCCAAAACAAAATCTTATATTTTGAAGGCAGAAGGCAAAAACGGGTACACTATTGAAATTTCTTTCCCTGCAACTAATAGCAAAGGGAAAGTAACTGATGCAAGCAAAAAGGCAGCCAAACAACTTGCCAATAAAATTGGTAATTTGATTTTAGATGCAAAAACTCAAAGAGACCTTCAAGAAGGTTTAAAAAATTATAAAGTTACCTTTAAGAAAAATGGTAAAGTGGTAGCTGTAAAGAATAAAGATAATGTTGAAATGACTTTGAAATAGAGATGTTACCTTAATATAAAAGCAACCCTAATTAAAAATTAGGGTTGTTTTTATTTATATAAAAAATTGTTTTTGCAAGTTAAAAAAATTGTTAATTGTGTTAAGATAATAATGGTGGGAATTTTATAATGCTTATTATCATAAAAGTTAATTACAGAAAAAATATTTGCAGCTTTTTGCGTATTCTAATAAAATAATATAAAATAATATAAATGTTTAAAAATATTTATAAGTCGGTTAAATTTTTTATTGTTGAATTAACAAAAGTTGTAATGAAACAGGATGTTTTCGGCTCAGCTGCGGAAATGTCATATATGTTGACATTAAGTGTTTTTCCGTTACTTCTTTCCTTTATGGCAATTTTTTCAATTTTAGGTAAAAGCATAGTTGTTAATGAAGCTTTAAATACACTTTCTCAATTTGCTCCCGATGAAGTTATGGCTGTTATTCAAACGGTTTTAAAAGAGGTTACGTTACTAAAAGGTTACTCACTTGTTGCGATTATAGGTTTTTTAACGACTTTATACCTTGCGTCGAATTCAATATCGGTTATTATAAAATGCTTAAATAAATCCGATAAAATTAAAGAAACAAGAAGTTTTATTCATACAAAAATTTTATCGATAGTAATGGTTTTTATTTATATGTTCTTCTTGTTTTTTAGCGTAAACCTTATTGTTTTCGGACAATCTATTCTAAATTTAACTACAAAATATATTCATATTATTCCGATAGAAATATCTCAACTTATTTTATTTTTAAGATGGCCCGTTACATTTGTTTTAATTTTTGTTTTGGCGGCTATAAATTATTATATTTTACCGGCTAAAAAGATTAAAATAAAAGATGTTTTTCCGGGTTCGCTGTTTTTTACTGTTTCTTGGCTGATAATATCTTGGCTTTTTTCAGTGTATATAAATAATTTCGGCTCGTATAATAAAGTTTACGGTTCAATTGCGGCATTTGCAATTTTAATGATTTGGCTTTATTTTACATCAATCATTATTTTGGTAGGCGGTGAAATAAATAATTTTGCTGTTTCTGATAACAAAAAAGTTGATATTTAAAACATAAAATTATAGAATTTATGAAAAATAAAATAAGGAGAGTTAAATGAAAAAATTATTGGCATTACTTTTTTGTGCAGTTTTTGTAAGTGCATGCACAACACCCGGAACAAAAACGGCTATAGGCGCAGGTGCAGGTGCTGCATTAGGTGCAGCAGCAGGTGCGGTTATTACGCATAATACCGGAGGAAAAGCAGGAGAAGGTGCAATTTACGGTGCTTTGGCAGGTGCTGCGGCAGGCGGCTTAATCGGTAACTATTATGATAAGCAGGCAAAAGAATTGGCAGCAATTGCAGATGTTAAAAAAACAGAAAACGGTATAGAAGTTACATTGAAGAATGATATTTTGTTTACAACCGGCAGTGCAGAATTATCAGAAGGTGCAAAGAAAACACTTACTGATTTAAATAAAGTTTTAAAGAAATATCCTGAAAACATAATTCAGGTTCAAGGTCATACCGATTCTACAGGTTCTGCTTCTTTCAATCAAACATTATCTGAAAAAAGAGCAAAAGCAGTGTATGAATTTATTGTGGCTAACGGTTTAAAAACGAGCGGTTTAACTTATATCGGTTTTGGTCCTAACCAACCTGTTGCTTCAAATGATACTGCAGAAGGCAGAGCAAAAAACAGAAGAGTTGAATTGAAAATTACCGCAAACAAAAAATTAGTAGAGCAAAACAGACAATAAATTTATTTGATTTTTATATAAAAACGGCAAAAAGTTATTTTATTAATTTTTTTGCCGTTTTTTTTGTTTTTTTATGAGTCCTTGTTTTTGTGCTTTAAATTTTACTGGACAAATCTTCCTTTAAAAATATTTCAAAATATAGTAAAATATCCAAGAGTATATTTAAAATTTAAAAATATTAATTTAAAGAGTTTTTTAGGGGGAGTTATGTTTAAAAAAATAATATCCGTATTTGTTTCTGTTCTATTTATTTTTTCGGTTGTAACTGTTGATTTAAAAGCTGCAACAATTCCTTTGTCGTCTGCAAATTCAATGGATGTTTTTAAAATAAACGATGCCGGTATTTTAAAAAACTTTGCAAAAGTAACATCATTAAAAAATTTTAATTCGGATATGGTTGTTTTAAATATTCAGGATTTTCACATGCACCCCGGTGTTCAACAAAACATAAATTCTATTATAAAAGCATTGGTTGATAATTATTCGGTAAAAAATGTGTACCTTGAAGGAGCATATGATACGGTAAACACAAATTGGCTTTCAAATATAGCAAATCCGGACTTAAAAAATGCAATTATAAATCAATTGATGAAAGACGGTAAACTTACGGGTGCGGAAATTTACAGCGTTAATAACGATAAACAAAATTTTATTTTGCCTTTGGAAGATAAAAAATTACATAAAGAAAATATCGGAAGACTTGCAAAAATTCTTGCAGATAAGCCGGAAGTTTTAAATAAACTTGATAAATTGGAAAAAGAACTTTCAATCTATCAAAAAAAATATTTAAGCACTAATAATAAAAATTTCACGGAAGTCGTTCAAAAACATGATGCAGGTAAAATTGATACGGGTAAATTTTATAAGTTGTTGTTTGCTTACATGAAAAAAAATTCATCTGTATCAAACGGTCAATACGGGAATATTATAGAAATGAGTGCTTCCGATTACCCGAATATAAATAAATATTTAACCGCTTATCAGTTACAAAGTAAAATAAAATTAAAAGAACTTTCAAAAGATTTAAAAACATTAATGGAAAGTTTAAAAAAAGAAATTTCTTATGAAGAATATACAAAAATTGTTAAAAACACAAATAACTTTTCCGATTTGGATGCTTTAATTGCTTCGTTAGTTGTTTTACCTTCCGAATATAAACAAAAATATGCCACGAAACAGTTACAGGATTTTGTTGAAGCCACAAGAATTTATAAAGAAATTAACCCCATTGAACTTATTAATGAAGAACGTTCTTTAATAGAACAAATAAGAGGTGCGCTATCAAAAAATAAAGCCGAACTTGAAATTTCGTTCTTAACTGATTTTTTTAAATATTTTAAAGATTTTATGACAGCAAATATTTCTGCGGATAACAGACAATACTTTTCCGAAAAAGTAGATTCTTTTATAAATTTGTGGAATAAATATTCCTTTTACAATAAGCCGATGTTGGAACTTGTTGAAAAAATGCCGCTTATAAATGAATACTATGATGTTAACGATTACAGAAATAAAGTTTTTATTGAAAAAATAAATATTGGAAACCGTAACTCTTCAAATTCGGAACTTCCAATAAGTTCGTTTTCTTCTTTAATAGACGGTAAAAATATTGTTGTTGTTATAACCGGCGGTTATCATACAAAAGGTTTAACCGAGCTTCTTTTAAAAAATAATATTTCTTATGCGGTTATTACACCGACCGTTTCCGGAGATACGGGTAATACTTATGAAAAATATGAATCTGCCGTTAAGGAAGAAGCTAAAATAGCTTCTCAAACGTTGGCATCCGCTGCAATTTCTTTAATAGGTTTGGAACAAAGTTATGTTATTGATTTATTAAAACAAATACAAAAAGATAATAATTTTAATTTGGATGACGTGGTTCGATTTATTGAAGTAATAAATACGACAAAAGAACAAAAAATAAGTTATGAATACGATAAACAAAATCAAAAATTACAACTTTCCGACGATAATACACAAATAATCATTACAAAAGAAAATATAGAGGTAAATTCGTTAAGGCAACAGCAAAGTACCGAAGTAAGTTTTGATTCTGCAAATATATTGAAAGAAATAAATAAAAATATAAAAGTTTTCTCTTCGGCTTTTTCATTTTTCAGCACCGGTATTTTTTATCCGAATTTATTCGAAACATTAGACGGTTTTGAAACTTTTTTAATTGAAAGAAATTTAATGCCTTCAATTACAAACGGACTTATTTATGAAATAGATAGGGATGAACAGTTTAAAGAAGATATGCTTAAACAGGACGAAGATGCTTTAATAAAACTTGCCCAAAAAACTTACAACGTTCAATATGAGATACTTGCAAAATATTATAAAGATAAGGGTGAAACTATCGAACAGGATGAAGACAATGCAGAAAGTTTGAAAGAAGTAATAAATGAAATGGAAACATTAAATTCAAAAGGACAATTGTTATCGGAAACTGATGATATAGATTATGTTGATGAATTAAGGCAGCTTGAAAATTCCGTAATGGGAAAATTAAATTATAAACCGAATTATGCTGTATATGCAGCAGGTGGCAGGATAGGTCAACCTGATGTTTGGAAATTGGCTGAAAGACAAGATGTTGAATTATCGATGATAACCGTAAGTCCGAGATTAAGTAAAGATGAAATTCCTTATTCCGTAAGCCATGACAGCGGATTGAAAATTCAAACGGATAATAAAGGTGTTCACGGTGATTTTGACGGAACGGTGGAATGGTATAAAGATAATGAATTAACCGGTGAAGATATAAATAAATATAAAGGTAATAATGCTTTTGTAGGTTATTTAAAGATGGTAAGTAACAAAACCGGGAAAGTATCAAAAGTTGCAGTGTTTCAAACATATAATCCGGAAGATGTTGATTTTAGTAATCTTTTGGTTTTAAACACATCCGGCAAATATAAGAATGAAGAAGAAGCCGAAGTGTTTTTAAAACAAGGTGCCGATATGGTAGTATTGTCGGCTCCGGGAGAAATGCCGACATATACAAACGGAACAAGGGAAGCATATAAAGGGGAGAAGATATTCAGCGGAGCAAGTTGTTCGACAAATGCTTTACAAAGTGTATTGTTGCCGATAAGCGAAAACGGCAGAATAGAATCTGTTCGTTTTGGAGGAGCACATTCAAGGACGAATTCCGAAGGAGATAAAGAATACGGTTTTGAACCGCATTCCAGCGGAGCATTTAAAGCGACGGTAAAATTGCCGGGATTACAATATTTGAAAGGACAGATAATAGGAAATGTAAACAGAATAAGTGATGTGATGGACGGTTCGATACTAGATGTAACGATACAATTGGAAGAGCCGATAAAAGGCGGAGCAGAAGAAGTAAACAGACTATTGTGGAGAGCAAGTCTGGGTAAATATAAAGGGGTATTGGGCTATGAATTGTTGACATCAAATGTTTCCGATATTGTAGGCAGAACCGAAGCAGGAATAGTACAGGCAGACCAAACTATGGTAAGTGCAGACGGGAAAACGGTTCAGCTTGCGGTATGGTACGATAATGAAGTAGGATATGCTAATCAATATTTGGATTTATCTTATTATGCCGGTATGTATGGAACAATGAAAGATAATATGATTAAACTTTTAAAAACAGCTGAAGTAAATACAAAAAAACTTGAAAATAAAGCCGTAACATTAGAAGATATTTATAAAGTATTCAGAAAAGATGTTATGACTAACAATGCTAAAATGGCAATAGTGAAAGACGAAGCCGATAAAGGAAATGAAATTGCAAAAGGTGTATTGAATTTAAAAACCACATTGTCACAAAAAGATATATTAAATGTTCCCGAAGGTCCGGTAGAAACTTTTGTTAGTGAAGATTTATTGGCAAGTGCAAAAGCAGGCGGCTATGCCGTAGGTGCATATAATATGAATAATTTGGATCAGCTGCAGGCAATAGTTAATGCTGCGACGGAAGGAACAAATACTCCTTTAATGATAGAAATAAGCGAAGGTGCTTTCGGTTATAGTGCGGATAACCCTATGGGAATGGAGAAATTTAATTATTTGGTAGAAACATACAAAATGATAGCAGCAACAATGCCCGGCTCTGAAATGATATTGCATTTGGATCATGCAAAAAATATTGATGTGGCTAAAAAAGCCATAGACATGGGGTTCAGTTCGGTAATGCTTGACTATTCAAAAGAAGAAATTTCTAAAAACAAAGAAGCAACGAAAGAACTTGTAGAATATGCACATAAAAAAGGTGCAAGAGTTGAAGCTGAAATCGGTGCCGTAGATTTGGGTGATCAAGGTTACACAACGCCGGAACAAGCTTTGGATTTTGTTAAAGCAACAAATGTTGATTCTCTTGCAATTGCAGTCGGAACGGCACATGGAGCAAATAAAAATAATCCTCAATTACAGTTTATGTTAATATCCGAAATTGCTTATGAACTTTATAAAAACGGAATAAAAACTCCTTTGGTTTTACATGGTGCTTCTGCAGTTCCTCAAGATTTAATAAAAAGGTTTAATGAAGCAGGCGGTGAAAAAGAAAATGCAAGCGGTGTTCCAATGAATGATACAAAAGCCGCAATTAAATGGAAAACTTTGCTTGATGAAGCCAGAGAGGATATTGAGAAAAAAGCAAAACAAGATGAAAAATTTGATTATGTAGCAGCAAGAAATAAATTTGAACAAATAGAAAAAGAAATAACCGATAAAGGTTTATTGGAACAAGGTGTAATATCAAAGGTAAATGTTGCAACCGATGTTTTGGTTGCAGGTGCTGTCGGTATGAAGGAAGCAATTCAAGACGGCAAAGGTGTAGACCATATTGCCGAACAACAAGAAGCGGCACAGCTTGTCGGCGGTAAAATGGCAGCTTTAGGTTCTCGTGGAATGGTAGGAGATACAAAAAAAAACAAACAGAAAGTAACATTGCCCGAAAAAGCAACAAAAACGGTAAAAGAATTGATTAACAAACAAAATGTAAAACAATACAATATCGGTTCTGTTGAAGAAATACAAGCCGTTATAAATAATTCGAAACCGGGTGACAATATAGTATTTACGGTAGATGAAGATACCGCAAAGAGATTTAATTTTATCGGTTATAAAAATACTGAAAAACAGCAACAATACAATGCTTTGGTTTTTGCAATAGAAATTGCCGCACAAAATAATAAAGACATAAACATTGCGGTAAATTTAATAAAATCGCAAGATATTGACAAAACATTGACGAACATACTGAAGAAAGCATATCAATATAATGAAAAAGAAAGTGCATTTGAATTGAAATTGGATAAATTAAGCAATAGTGAATTGGTTTATTTATCAGGTGCAATTAAAGACGGTGCAATAATGGATTTAAAAGAAATTGCAAATGATATAACGGAAAAATTTCATAAATATCAAAATGATAAACACGATGTTCGTGATTGGGGCAAACAATACAGAAATATAATTTGGATGCTTTTGGAAAATATAAATAACGGAAATATTGAAAATTATATCAGCAGAGAGGACAGTTTTGAAACGATAGACGAGGTTAGTGATGAAGTAGGTAAACTTGATAACCAAAGAAAAGAACTTGTCGATGAAACTGATTATATTGAAGAATTAAGAGTGTTGGAAGAAAAATTAGGCAATAATGTTAGCGGTAAACCGAATTATGCGGTATATGCCGCACTTGGCAGAATAGGTCAGCCGGTTGTATGGAAATTGGCTGAAAGACAAGACGTTGAATTGTCGATGATAACTGTAAGCCCAAGATATATAGGAGGAAAGGCAAAAGAAAATTTACCGAAAGAAATAGCACACGACAGCGGTTTAAAAGTTCAAAAAGATAACAAAGGAGTTCACGGTGATTTTGACGGAACTATACAATGGTATAATGTCAATGAATTGACTTATGACGATATTAATAAATATAAAGATAATCCTGCTTTCGGCGGTTATTTAAAAATTGTAAGCAACAAAACAGGAAAAGTATCAAAGGTAGCGGTGTTCGGAACATATAATCCGGAGGATGTTGATTTTACCGGGAAAACGGTATTAAATACATCCGGTAAATATAAAACAGAAGAAGAGGCGGAAGTATTTATAAAACAGGGTGCGGATATGGTGGTATTATCGGCTCCGGGAGAAATGCCGACATATACAAACGGGACAAGGGAAGCATATAAAGGGGAGAAGATATTTAGCGGG